>DAOVVL010000037.1 GCA_030637205.1 Thalassospiraceae bacterium
CGGCTCAAACGAACCGGACAGATCGGAAAGCATGACGTGAACCATGCGTTCCACCAGCGAACGTTCGATGGTGGTGTAGGGGCGACCTTCGATACGCATGGCAGCCGTACCGCGCCGCCCGCCCAACAAAACGTCAACGATGGAATAGATGAGCGAGCTGTCCACCGTCAGCAGCCCATAGTTATCCCATTCTTCAGCCTTGAACACGCTGAGCATGGCCGGCAGTGGGATCGAGTTCAGGTAATCACCAAAACGAATGGATGAAATATTATCCAGCGAGACTTCGACGTTATCGGATGTGAAATTACGCAAGCTGGTAGACATCAGGCGCACCAGGCGATCAAAGACAACTTCCAGCATCGGCAGGCGTTCATAAGACACCAGCGCCGAATTCAGGATCGCCTGAATACCCGATTTGTGGTCAACCTCGTCAAGTTCGTCATCGAAGCCGAGCAGGCTATCAATTTCATCCTGGTTCAGGACACGGGTCGATTCACGGCCCGAACCGGCGGACCCACCGGCGCCGTCGCCGCCACCGCCGGTGTCGAGCATAGCGGCCCATTCGGCGGCTAGGTCATCACCTTCTTCGCCTTCTTCGCCACCCGCCGCAGGCGCACTGTCGGGATCCATTGCGGCTTCCCAGGCTGCTGCCATGGCATCTTGGTCGACGTCATCACCAGGGGCTGTCATTTGTCAGCTCTACTTCTTTTCAGTTCGCGACTAATTTCGTTACACCGGTCCAAAAGTTCTTACTGAACCAGCATTTCCTTAAACAACACGTCGTTGACTTGTGCCGGACTGACGGCAACGTTGACGCGCTTTAACAATTCTTCTCGCAGTCTGTACATTCCGGCGGAACCCTGAAGGTCTTCAATCCGCAACTCGCGCAAATAAACCTGAAAATTATCAATGATGCGCGGCATCACGTTTTCGACCTTTACAATATCTTCTGCTTTTTCCAGTTCCAGACTGACTCGTATCTTCAAGTACGTTGACTTGCGCCCGGTGGTATTGATGTTCACCAGCATTTCCGGCAAGTCATAAAAAACGGCCTCGCCCGAGATTAACGCTTGGGCTTCTTCATCAAGGGCGGTTTCCTCCTGACCGGTAATCATGTCGATCACGGGCTGAAGGTAACCCAGGAAGAAGGCCGCTGTTGCACCACCCAATAAAAGGACCAGCACAGCGGCAATGACGATCAGAAGTCTTTTTCGTCCGGATTTCGGTCCGTCCTCACCTTCTTCACCTTCTTCCCCGTCTTCGAGGTCGTCGGCATCTTCATCGTCTATTTCGTCTGCAAGATCGTCGTCGGCCATGCCGTCTCCACCTTAAACACTGCCGGATTTTGATATCCGGCTGTGGCTATCGCCCGGTTCGTTGTTCGCCTGCTTAAGTGACAAACGCCCTGGCCGCGCCAAAACTCAACTACACGTTAGGCGCTGATGGTTAACAAGTCATTGAGGTGTGCCATCGCAAATGGCCTAAAGCGCTCTTTTCAGAGGCGAAATGCCTAAGGCATAAGAATACCAAACCCGGGCGTTTGATCACAAAACAAAGCGCACCTATCGGCAAGTTCTGCCGGGAAAAGACTTCCCACAGGAACCCATAAATATCAAAAAAACCGGTGAGAAATTTCACAACCAATTGATATTGCTATGTTTTAAATAATGGCACGGTCTGTGCATTTCTTTGGGGGACCCAGTTTAAGAACGCCAAAGGCGTCGGGGCAAAACGGAACGAACGGAACAAAACCATGGAAACCACGTCATATATTGCGCTTTCGCGCCAGACGGCTCTCAGAACCGAGATGACCGCAATTGCCAATAACATGGCAAACATGAATTCCACCGCTTTTAAAGGCGAGCGGTTGTTGTTTGTCGATCAATTGATCAAATCCAAATCGGATAACTTTATTGCCGATCAGAATTTGTCCTATGTGCGTGACATCGCCAGTTATCGCGATACCACCGATGGCCCATTGAAACAAACCAACAACCCGCTGGACATCGCATTGGTTGGCGACGGCTATTTTACGGTCGATACCGCGGGTGGCGAACGCTACACCCGCAACGGCAGCCTGTCCCTTGATTCCGGTGGCCAGTTGGTCACCCAACATGGCGATCCGATACTGACCGAAGGCGGAGCGCCGGTGTTTTTCGCCCCAGAAGACACAGCAATCACCATCACCAAGGACGGCACCATAGCCACCGAGAACGGCATCATCGGCAAGTTGAGCGTGGTCACCTTTACCAACGAACAAGCCATGTTGCGTGAAGCGGGCGGCTACTTCAGCACCGATCAGCAGCCCATCCCCGTTGATCGACCAAGTATCGAACAGGGCATGTTGGAAAGCTCGAACATCAAGCCGATCCTTGAAATGACCCGCATGATCAAGGTTTCCAGACAATACGCATCGACGCAAAAAATGATCGACCGCGAAGATGAACGCATTCGCCGCATGATCCAGGAATACGTGAAGATTTCCGGAGGCTAAGCACTGGCGATTGAAACCTGAATAAACCCAAAGCCTGGAACCCATATCAGGCAGCGAACGAAACAAAACAAAGTCTTTTAAGAAAGGACGGGAAAGATGAGAGCATTAAGCATCGCAGCAACGGGCATGTTGGCCCAACAGCAAAATGTCGAGGTCGTTTCGAACAACCTCGCCAACATGAACACCACCGGCTATATGCGCCGGCGTACCGAATTCCATGATCTTTTGTATCAAAACATCCGCCGCGTGGGTTCCACGTCATCGGACGCCGGCACCGTTATACCGTCGGGTGTGCAACTTGGCCTGGGCGTGAAAATGGCCGCCGTTTACCGCATCCACGAACAAGGTAACCTCAACCCTACTGACAACACATTTGATATGGCGATCCAGGGCAATGGCTACTTTCAGATTCAGATGCCCAACGGCGATACCGGCTATTCGCGTGACGGTACGTTCCAGTTGAACGCAGACGGCGAGGTCGTAACCCATGATGGTTATTCGTTGCTTCCCGCCATCACCATTACAGGCGACGCGGTTGATGTTTCGATCAACACGTCCGGCGAGGTGCTGGTCAAACTGGATGGCCAGGTTGATTATGCAAACGCCGGGCAGATCCAGATTGCCAACTTTGCCAACGACACCGGCCTCGAATCGGTTGGGTCTAACCTGTATCTGGAAACCACGGCTTCGGGTTCGCCGACCACGGCAACACCCGGAACCAATGGTTATGGAACCATCCTTCAGGGCTTTTTGGAAACATCCAACGTGAACGCGGTGGAGGAAATTTCCAACCTGATCTCGGCGCAACGTGCATACGAAATGAATTCAAAGGTCATTACGACCTCTGATGAAATGATGCGCACCGTCACCCAGATGCGTTAATCGGGTAACGGCCAGAAGTAATGGATAAGACGATGAAACGGATAGCTGTCATAATTACAGGCTTTGCCCTTTTGTTTCCTGCCGGCGCGCTGGCAGGATCAGGAGGTGCGCAAGACGACGATTTGCAGCCATCGTTGGAAACGCTGCAAAATCCGGTGCAGTTAAATCGCCATGTTGTGATTAGTTCCGACATGATTCAGCTGGGCGATATTTTCCAGAACGCAGGTAAATATGATACCCGCGCGGTGGCATACGCACCGCGCCCCGGGCAACGGGCCGTGTTTGATGCCCGGTGGCTGGCCCAGATCGCAAAAGCGTTTCGCCTTGAATGGCGGCCCACATCAGGGCTCGACCAAACGGTGGTTGAACGCGAAGCCAACATCATTGATGCCGAAGCCATCCAGGCGATGGTGTTTGACCGGCTGATCGACGAAGGGGTTGATCCTTCATCGCAAATCATTTTGGCCAACCGCAACCAGCGCCTCTACGTGCCGGTTGGCGAGAATATCGAATTCAACATGGAAACCATGACGTTTGATGCCATCAGCGGACGCTTCGCAACTTATCTGGTGTGGAACAATGCCAACCGTCAGGAAAAGGTTCGCATCACCGGACGCGTAGAACAGGTCAGCGAAATTCCGGTTGTGCAGCGGCGCATCCTGCGTGGCGACACTATTCGTTCGCGCGACATTAAATGGGTACGTGTTCTGGCCAGCAAAATGCAACGCGACTGGATCATGGAACCGTCAGACCTGATCGGCATGACCGCCACGCGCACGTTGTCTGCGGGCAAGCCGGTAAGAACAGCCGAGATCCGCCGCCCGTTGCTGGTTAAAAAGGGCTCAATCGTCATCATGCAATTAACAACACCCCTGATGAGCCTGACCGCCCAAGGCCGTGCGCTTCAGGAAGGCAGCCGTGGCGACATCATCCGCATTTCCAACATGCAGACCAACACCGTGATCGAGGCACAAATCACAGGCCCGGGCACGGCGCGTGTAGAAACGCCAATTAACCTGGCCATGAAATAAGGAGAACGGCCATGAAATCAATTACCCACCCCACAACGACCCTGGCACTGGCGCTCGGTGTTTCAGCACTGCTGCTGACAGGTTGCCAGACCACATCGAAGTTATCAGAGATCGGTGACGGGCCGGAACTGACCCAGATCACCAATCCCAAAGTCATGCCGGCGTATCGTCCCGTATCGATGCCGATGCCGCGCCCCGAGATGATCGCGCACAATCCCAATTCGTTGTGGCGCCCCGGTGCCAAGGCATTTTTCAAGGACCATCGGGCCAAGGAAGTGGGCGATTCACTGACCGTTACGCTTTCATTGAACGACAGCGCGTCGCTGGCCAATACCACCTCGCGCAAGCGCGACGACAGCGAAGACACGGACGTGACCAACCTGCTGGGATTTGAAACCAAACTTGCCAGAAAATTGCCAACCGATTTCGATCCCACCTCGGTGATCAGTTTTGGCAACGCCCACAATACATCGGGCGATGGTTCCATTGGCCGCAGCGAACAGATCAGCCTGACCTTTGCCGCCGTGGTCACACAGGTACTGCCCAATGGATCGCTGGTGATTTTGGGACGCCAGGAAGTTCGAGTGAATTCAGAATTACGTGAGTTGATGGTGACCGGCGTGGTACGCCCGGGCGACATTGAATCGGATAACACCATTACTCACGAACGTATTGCCGAGATGCGTGTGGCCTATGGTGGCCGCGGTACGCTCAGCAATCTCCAGCAACCGCGCTGGGGAACTCAGATCTGGGACGTGTTGTTCCCGTTCTGAGCCTTCGATCGTTCCCGTTCGGAAACCAAGACCCATGTCTTGCTTTCCACATAAACTTCAGGCCGGAGCTTTTGCTCCGGCCTTTTTTTTGGGCTTTTGATTTAAGAGCGCCGCTTCTAATGGCGCGCTCTTGAAATAATAAAACTAATCGTCGCGGTGGGTTTTTTCCATGCGCTCGTGGCGTTCCTGCGCATCAATGGAAAGCGTCGCGATGGGGCGCGCTTCGAGACGCGGGATCGAGATCGGCTCGTGGCTGTCTTCGCAATAACCGTAAGAACCATCATCAATGCGTTCAATCGCTTCGTCGATCTTGGCAATCAGCTTGCGGGCACGATCACGGGTACGCAATTCCAGCGCGTGTTCGGTTTCCAACGAAGCACGGTCGGCGATATCAGGTTCAAGCATTGAGCTTTCCTGAAGGTGCTGGATGGTTTCGCTGGACTCGTTCAGCAATTCCGCTTTCCAGTCGAGAAGACGTTGGCGGAAATATTCCAGCATTGTCGGATTCATAAAATCCTCTTTGCCGGTCGGCTTGTAATCAGGCGAAAGTGTAACGTTCATGCTCAATATATCCCTATGAAACCCGCCGGGCCTCAGGTGTTGAAATTTCGCGGGAATATATGCAAGCAGAGCACTTTAGGCAAGGGGGGAAAAAAAGAAGGCGCTGGAATGCTGGAAAAGGCTCAAATCACAGGTTTCTTGTGTATTTGGCGATCTCCACTTCTGCCCGAAGTTCGATCTCATCGAGCAATTGATTGAGCGCCGGATCCTGAACCTTCGTTCGGCCGGTGCGGATTTTATGCGCAATATCAGCCAGTTGGTCTTTGGCGATGGCACCGCTTAGCAAGCCGTCCTGGATGATGGCAAGCTTGTTGAGCAAATCCTCGCCATACGCCCGGGCCTGCTTGGAACGGGTTTTTTCCTCAGTTGAAGAGCCGGCTTCCTGCATGGCCAGTATGGCGTCAACGCCTTCGACCGTGACATTATCAACAATCCCGGAATCGGTAATCCCCCCCGCCTGAGACGGACCGGAAGCCGATTTCAGCTGATCTGCAAACGCGGTATCCGAAGCCCCCGAAGCGCCTTTTTTGCGCTTGGTCCGGCTCACGCCCTTGGTTCTATCCACGTTGTTGATATTGATCGCCACGCTTATTTCGGCCTTTTCCCTGAGATTGTGCCCACTTCGCAGACATCACCAAACATCCTATATCATAAGCGGTTAAAGAAAGAACACCGCCATGAAATGTAATCCTTATCAATCAAAGGCTCACAGCGGTTTTGCATCCGCACTTGCGCCCCAAATACCCCTAAAAAAATTCCTGCTATTGGTCGTTGCATTTAGCATTTCTAGAGGGTAGATTAATCCTAGTTATTGCGAATAATTCTTAATTGCATCCGTTCTAATGTGATGAGCCGCGAACCCCTGCATCGAGTATGTGCCCCCCGACAGCCCCATGAAGATGAGTAGAAGCCGAAAAATGTCCATGCCAAAGTCCCAAAAACAACAAAAAAACCGGCGCCGCTCCATCCCGGCCGTGCTGATGGCCATCTGCGTCGTCAGCGCCACCGTGATGGGCACAGGACCCGCTTATGCCGATGAGGGCATCGTGAAGCTGTATTCCTATCGTCAGTCTTTTTTGATGCAGCCCCTGATCGACGCTTTCACGGCCAAAACCGGCATCGAGGTCAAGGCGGTGTACGCCAAACGGGGAATCCTTCAGCGCCTCAAGGCCGAAGGCATCAACAGCCCCGCCGACCTGGTGCTGGCGGCTGACATCACGCGCATTGATGAACTGGCGCGCGAAGGATTGTTGCGCAGCGTTTCATCAACCTTGTTGAATGAAAACGTACCGGCGCAGTTCCGCCACCCCGATGGCCTGTGGTATGGCCTGACATCGCGCGCGCGTGTGATCTATGCCCACAAACAACGCGTCGCCCCCGGCGAGATCACCACCTATGAAGAACTGGCCGACCCCCGCTTCAAGGGCCGCATCTGTACCCGGTCGGGGAAAAACGAATACAACATATCGCTGCTGGCCTCGGTCATTAATGCGCTTGGGCCTGAACAATCCGAAATTTGGCTAAAAGGTTTTAAAGACAATCTTGCGCGCCGCCCCCAAGGTAACGACCGCGCACAGGTGCGTGCCATTTACGAAGGCGAATGTGACATATCCATTGGCAACAGCTATTACTTTGGCAAGATGGCGACCAACGAGGAAAAACCCGAACAGAAAGACTGGGCTGCGGCAGTAAATATTATTTTCCCCAACCAGCCGGGATCGGGACGGGATGAAAATTCCCCGCTGGCACGCGGCGCGCATGTCAACATTTCAACCGCTGCACTGACCAAAAGTTCCCCGCACCCCGTTGCGGCCATGAAATTGCTGGAATATCTGACCGGTGACGAGGCACAACAAATTTATGCCTCGCAAAATATGGAATACCCCGTAAAAAGTGGCGTTCCCGTCCACCCGCTGGTGGCATCATGGGGGGATTTTAAATCCGACACCCAGCGGCTTAGCGATATTGCAGCCTTGCACATCGAAGCATCCAAAATGATGGACCGGGTTCGCTTTGATCATTAATCCCATCACAACCTCTGCTGAGAGGCCCTTAAAGGGAATATAACTTGAGCGGTTCAAGCACCACAATTTCGCCAGCACCGGCACATAGATCAAGGTGGTTGCGTTTCAACCTTGATGGCTGGACCGTGGCCACGTTGTTGATTGCGGGCGTGGCGGCGATACCCATCGTGACGGTGATCGCACTTGCGCTTACCCCCACCGAAGATATCTGGACCCATCTGGCTGAAACCGTGCTGGGGATCTATGTCGAAACGACCCTGATCCTGATGGTGGGTGTCGGCTTTGGCACTTTCGTTTTGGGCACGTCCACCGCGTGGCTGGTCACCACGTGTCGCTTTCCCGGCAAAAAAATCTTTGAATGGGCTTTGTTGCTGCCGATGGCGGTTCCGGCCTACGTGATCGCCTACGTCTATACGGATATTTTAGAATATTCAGGGCCACTGCAAAGCACGTTGCGCGCGACCTTCAATTGGACCAGCCGCAGCGATTACTGGTTTTTTGAAATCCGTTCGCTGGGCGGGGCCATTACCATGATGACGCTGGTGCTTTACCCTTACGTTTACCTGCTGGCGCGCTCGGCCTTTCTCGAACAATCGGTGTGTGTGCTGGAAGCCAGCCGTACGCTGGGTTACGGGCCATGGAAAAGCTTTCGCCGCGTGGCGCTGCCGTTGGCGCGCCCGGCCATCGCGGTGGGCGTCAGCCTGGTGATGATGGAAACGCTGAACGATTTTGGCACGGTTGACTTCTTTGCCATCTCAACCTTTACCGCCGGAATTTTTGATGTGTGGCTGAACATGAATTCCACATCCGGTGCGGCGCAACTGGCGACCGTGTTGTTGTTGTTTGTTGGCGCCTTGGTGGCACTGGAACGCATTGGCAGACGGGGGCGCAAGTTTCACCACACATCGAGCCGCCAACGCGCGCTGCCGGGATACCAGTTACATGGCAGCCAGAAATGGCTGGTCTTTGGTGTATGTCTAACACCTGTGGTGTTGGGCTTTGGGGTGCCGGCCTGGGTGCTGGGCGAATATGCCATCAACCATTACCGCGATGCGTTTGAAGCATCGTTTTGGAGCCACGTGGGCAACTCGCTGATGCTGGCGTCCATTGCCGCCACCATTGCGGTGCTGGTGGGCGTATTTCTGGCGTATGGACTTCGCATGAGCCATAACCCGATGGTGCGCGCGCTGACGCGTTTTTCGGCGCTGGGTTATGCCGTTCCGGGCGCGGTGCTGGGCATTGGCATCGTGGTGGCACTGGGGTGGGCGGATAACAGTTTTGATGCGTTGATGCGCAAAAACTTTTCCATATCCACCGGACTTATCCTTTCGGGAACCATTGCTGCGGTTTCTTTTGGTTATGTGGTGCGCTTTCTGTCACTGTCGTTTGGCACGGTCGATGCGGGCCTTAGCAAAATTACCACCAACATGGATGGCGCGGCCAGAACGCTGGGGCTTAACCGCCTGGCAACCCTGATGCGCGTGCATCTTCCGCTGATGCGCCCCAGTGTGATTACGGCGGCGTTGTTGGTGTTCGTTGATTGCATGAAAGAATTGCCGATGACGATGATTTTGCGGCCCTTTGATTTTGAAACCCTTGCCACATTCGTGCATCAATATGCATCGGATGAACAACTGGCCGAGGCATCGCTGGCGGCGCTGGCGATTGTGGCGGCCGGGATCATTCCGGTGGTACTGATGAGCCTGACCATGAACAACAATGACGCCCAGGCGGGAGAAGTCTGATGAGCGGTCTGGAAATGAAACGCATTCGCCATGCGTACGGCAAGACAAGCGTGCTGGGCGACGTTTCGCTGGTGGCCGGTACCGGCAAACTGACGTGCCTGCTGGGGCCATCGGGTTGCGGCAAGACCACGTTGTTGCGCTTGGCCGCCGGTCTGGAAAGCCCCCAGGGTGGGCAAATCGCCATTCAGGGTATCACCGTTGCCGATGGCGCCAGTGGTTTTTCGATCCCGCCGGAAAAGCGCGATGTCGGCCTGATGTTTCAGGATTACGCCCTGTTTCCGCATTTGAATGTTTTTGACAACATCTCCTTTGGACTGGAAGACTTTACCCGCGAGCGCGAACAATGGATCGACAGCTCGCTTGAACAGATGGGCTTGCAACAACACAAGTACAGCTTTCCCCACACACTTTCAGGCGGCCAGCAACAACGCGTGGCACTGTTGCGCGCATTGGCGCCGGAACCCCGTGTGTTGCTGTTAGATGAGCCGTTTTCCGGTCTCGATGTGACCCGGCGTGCGCAGGTTCGCGAAGAGGCGCTCTCGTTTCTCAAGCAAAGCGGCGTGGCCGTGCTGATGGTGACACACGACCCGGAAGAAGCCATGTTCATGGCCGATCATATCGTCATTATGAACGATGGCATGGTGGTTCAGGCCGGAACCCCGGTGCAGACCTACTTCCACCCGGTTGACGCCTTCGTCGCCGAACTGTTCGGGCCGATCAATAAATTTCGCGGAACGGTTAAGGATGGATCGGTCGCAACCGCGATGGGTGCTTTTAATGCACCGGGCATGGACGATGGGTGCGCTGTTGATGTTTTGTTGCGCCCTGAACACATCAGCGTTTCAAGCCCCCAAGAAAGCCTGGGCGATGAAATGAACCCAGACATGGCTGACGCGGGCAGCGCGTGCGCACAGGGCCGGGTCGTTTCTGCGCACCCGCTGGGCAGCTCCAGCCACCTGCATATC
>DAOVVL010000314.1 GCA_030637205.1 Thalassospiraceae bacterium
ATGCAGGATCCGTTGAGTTTGGCCGCCATGAGCGCCGCCATTTCGGTAGCCGAAGGCGCGCTGGCCGAACGCGAACCCCATGCGCCTGCGCTCGATGGCCTCAATGCGCTGCTGGGCGCGATGGAACTGGGCCAGCCCGATGACTGGCTGAGCGGTTATGTGAAATGGGAGCTGGGCCTGTTGGGCGAACTTGGTTATGGGCTGGATTTCAGCGTCTGCGCCGCGACAGGATCAACCGAAGACCTGATCTATGTTTCGCCCAAGTCCGGGTGTGCAGTTTCAAAAGTGGCGGGCGAGGCGTATCGCAAGGTTTTGCTGCCATTGCCCGAATTTCTCAAAACGCCCGGGGCGAAGGCTGAAGGGCCTTCGCAAGTGCTGGCGGGGTTGAAGTTGACCGGGCATTTTCTCGAACGTCACGTATTTGCGCTGAAATCGCGACACCTGCCGGCCGCGCGGGCGCGGTTCCTGGCGCGGCTTTCGCGTCTTGAAAGTGCCTGAACAAGTGCTGACGTGGGCCATTTGACCCAGTTGGGCGATGGGCTACCATGAAGCCTCAATCCAACCGATTCTCTCAGGAGCCACCCAATAGATGAGCAAGCCCCGGTCCCAAACACAGATTGTGGGCGAAATTCACGATACCCGTCTGGCCGATGCGCTGGGTGAACGCTATCTGGCCTATGCACTATCGACCATTATGAGCCGTTCGCTGCCCGATGTGCGCGACGGCCTCAAACCTGTGCATCGTCGGTTGCTCTATGCCATGCAGCAGTTGAAGCTGGACCCCAAGTCGGGCTTTAAAAAGTGCGCCCGCGTGGTCGGCGACGTGATGGGCAAATACCATCCCCACGGCGACATGTCGATTTACGATGCCATGGTGCGCCTTTCACAGGATTTTGCGGTGCGCTATCCGCTGGTCGACGGGCAGGGCAACTTTGGCAACATCGACGGCGATAACGCAGCCGCCATGCGTTACACCGAAGCGCGCATGACCGATATCGCGGTGGCGCTTTTAAAAGGCATCGATGAAGACGCGGTTGATTTTCGCTCGACCTACGACGGCGAAGAAGAAGAACCGCAAGTCCTGCCCGCAGCCTTTCCCAATTTGCTGGCCAACGGTTCAGCCGGTATCGCAGTCGGCATGGCGACTTCCATTCCGCCGCATAACGTGTCGGAGCTTTGCGATGCGCTTAAACACCTGATCAAGTTTCCCAACGCAACCGTTGGCAAGCTGGTGGATTTCATTCCCGGCCCCGATTTCCCCACCGGCGGCGTGCTGGTCGAAGACCGCGCAGCCATCGTTGATGCCTACAAGACCGGGCGCGGCGGCTTTCGCGTTCGCGCCAGATGGGAAACCGAAGATACCGGGCACGGCACGTGGCAGATCGTGATTACTGAAATTCCTTATCAGGTGCAGAAGTCGCGCCTGATTGAAAAAATTGCAGAACTGATCCAGACCAAGAAGCTGCCCATTGTTTCTGATGTTCGCGATGAAAGCGCCGAAGACATCCGCATGGTAATTGAACCCAAAAGCCGTGCGGTGGAACCGGAAATGCTGATGGAACAGTTGTTCAAGATGACCGATCTTGAAACGCGCTACCCGCTCAACATGAACGTGCTGAACGCCGAACACACGCCGGGTGTGATGGATTTGCGCGAAGTGTTGAACGCATTTCTCGATCACCGCCATGTGGTGCTAAAGCGCAGGTCGAAATTTCGCCGCGACAAGATCGAACACCGCCTTGAAATTCTTGGCGGCCAGTTAATCGCTTTTTTAAATATCGACAAAGTCATCAAGATCATCCGCAACGAAGATGAGCCCAAACCAAAACTGATGAAGGCGTTCAAGCTTTCAGACGTTCAGGCCGATGCGATCCTGAACTTGCGCTTGCGCCAGTTGCGTAAACTCGAAGAAATGGAAATCAAGGCCGAACACGATGCGCTGACCAAGGAAAGACGCGGCATTAACAGTTTGCTGCGCGATGAGGTCAAACGCTGGAAAGCGATCGGTCAGGAAATCGACGAGATCAAAAAGAATTTCGGGCAAAAAACCGAGCTTGGAAAACGCCGCACCGAAATTGGCGATGTGCCCGACATTGTTGTCGTGCCGTTGGAAGCCATGATTGAACGCGAACCCATCACGGTGGTGTGCTCACGCAAAGGCTGGTTGCGCGCCATCAAGGGCCATGTGGAAAATACGTCTGAACTTAAATTCAAGGAAGGCGACAAGCTTGAGTACGCGATCCACGCCGAAACCACGGACAAGCTTTTGATCTTTGCCACCAACGGGCGCTTTTACACCATCGGGTGTGACAAGTTGCCGGGCGGGCGCGGGCATGGTGAGCCGGTGCGCCTGATGATTGACATGCAGGGCGATCACGATGTGGCGTCGATGCTGATCTTCGAGGCCGAGCGCGAGATCATGGTGGCGTCTGATGGCGGGCGCGGCTTTATCGTGCCGTCCGATGAAGTGGTCGCGCAAACCAAGAACGGCCGACAGGTCTTAAATCTTGGCAAGGGCGAAGAAGCGGCGACCTGTTCTTACATGCCCGAAAATGCCGATACGTTGGCGGTATTTGGTTCCAACCACAAATTGCTGCTGTTCGAGCTTGACGAAATGCCGATTATGACCCGTGGCCGGGGTGTGATCCTGCAACGCTATAAAAAGGGCGGCGGCGCCGTGCTTCGCGATGTGAAGGCGTTTGTTTTTGATGAAGGGCTTTCTTACCCGTATGGCGGTGGGGAACGCACCGAACCGCCTGAGGATCTTGAAAAGTGGTATGGCAAACGCGCGGGCGCAGGCCTGAAGGCACCCCGTGGCTTTCCAACCTCGAACCGGTTTACATAAAAGCTCCCGGCTGGTAATCCATTGAGAGCATTTAAAGGCTCCAAACCAAAAAGGACACGCATCCATGATCCAGCTCACCCACGCCCAACCGACCCTGATGGCCACCATTTGGTCTGGCGGTTCAGCATCCGCCATGATTAGAAACC
>DAOVVL010000007.1 GCA_030637205.1 Thalassospiraceae bacterium
AAGCGGGTCAGGAAAGTCTGAAGAAACTGAAAGCCAGATTGCTTTCGCTGAACCCGAGCGTTGATATTATTGAGGCCACGCCATCCAACATTGATCCGTCCATTCTGTTTGGTTCCGGCATGTTCAATCCTGAAACCAAAAAAATCGATCTCAACGCGTGGTTGCGCACCGATGCATATGAAAACCGGCCACCGGAAGTATTGCAGGAAGGTATCAGCGAACCGGACCAGGCCGCGCTTCAATATTACCAGGAACAAGGTCACAACCCGGAAGGTACGCACGCGCACGATCCGGCGATTAAATCTTTCTGTGTGGTTCGTGAAACCCCGGTTGGTATTGATACGCTGCGCAATTTTTTAGAGGCGCTGAGCCGTGAAGCAGGGCCGGACTTGCTTCGCGTTAAAGGCATTGTGAATGTTGCTGAGCGCCCCGACACCCCGGCGGTCATTCAGGGCGCCCAACAAATCTTTCATTCGCTTGAATGGCTGGAACACTGGCCCAGCGATGACAAGCGAACCCGCATCGTCTTTATTACCCGTGGCATTGAACAATCCTACATTGAGGACACGTTCGAGCTGATCGAACGCATGGCCCAGCGAACTGTCGCGCATGCGGTTGGGAATTAGGGGAAAATACCGCCATGCCAAAGTATGTCTCATTAAAGCCGTCGTCTACGTGGCGCGAAATCCAGTCCACCGAAAAGGACTGGAAAAAGCTAGGGACCGCGAAATGTACGCAGATGTTGAATCACCTGCATTTGATCCGCGCATTTGAGGAAACGGTTCTGGAACTGGACGGCCAGGGTTTGGTCCACGGTCCGGCCCATTCCAGCATCGGCCAGGACGGCGGCGCGGTGGGTGCCATCTCAACCCTGCGCAGTTCTGATCAGATCACCGGATCGCATCGCGGTCATCACCAGTTTTTAGCCAAGGCGCTGCGCCATGTTGACGTTGAAGGCGCAGACCCCATCGCAGATGCGCTATCAAGCGACACCATGACCATTTTGCAGCGCGCGCTGGCCGAAATTATGGGCCTGTCACAGGGCTATTGCAAAGGTCGCGGCGGTTCCATGCATTTGCGCTGGGAAGAAGCGGGCGCGCTGGGTACCAACGCCATTGTCGGCGGCGGTGTGCCCATTGCCACCGGTGTTGCGTGGGCGAACAAACGAAAGGGCAATGGCGACGTCGCGTTTACCTTTATGGGCGATGGCGCGGTCAACATTGGCGCGGTGCCGGAATCCATGAATTTGGCGGCGCTGTGGGATTTGCCCATCTGCTTTTTCATTGAAAACAACGGCTTTGCGGTCTCAACCCGGCTGGATGAGGAAACCCGCGAAACGCGGCTTTCGTCGCGCGGTCTGGCATACGCAATTCCGGCGCTTCGCGTCGATGGCATGGACCCGGTGGCGGTCCACCTAGCATCTCAGGAAGCCGTCGACATCATGCGCGCCGGCAAAGGCCCGGTGATTATCGAAGCCGAGCTTTACCGCTTTTTCCACCACGGCGGCGGCGTTGACGGCAGTGCGTTTGGTTATCGAACCAAGGCGGAAGAAGCCAAGTGGCGCAAGCGCGACCCCCTGAATTTTTTGGCCAAGGGCATGATGGATCTGGGCATGCTTGATAAAAAAGGTGACGGGGCGATGCGACAAAAAGCCCAGCAAGCCATGAACAACGTGATGGATGAATTGACCGAAGGCCAAGGCAACCAACGCACCATCATCGAAAGCCTGTGGCCAAAGCCGGAATTTCGCGATGAAGGCCTGCGCGGCGATTTGTCAGAATTTAATGGCGCACGTTTTGAAGAAGTCGAAACCATTGGCGGCGCGGTCGCTGAAGTAAAGTTCATTGACGTGGTTTCCAAAGTCATGGACCGGCGCATGGAAATGGATGATCGCATTTTCTGCATTGGCGAAGATATCCACCGCTTGAAAGGCGGCACCAATGGCGCCACCAAGGGGCTGTATGATCGCTATCCCGGGCGCATCATCGGCACGCCCATCGCCGAACAGGGCTTTACCGGCCTGGCCGGTGGCGTCGCCATGGAAGGCACGTACCGCCCGGTGGTCGAACTGATGTACGCGGACTTTGCGTTGGTCGCAGCCGATCAGATTTTCAACCAGATCGCAAAGGCGCGCCACATGTTCGGCGGTGAAACTGCCATGCCCATTGTGATCCGCACCAAGTGCGCCATCGGAACCGGATACGGCCAGCAACATTCCATGGACCCGGCAGGGCTTTATTCCAACTGGCCGGGCTGGCGCATCGTTGCCCCGTCAACGCCGTTTGATTATGTGGGCCTGATGAACAGCGCACTGCTTTGCGAAGACCCGGTGCTGGTGATCGAACATGTCGGGCTTTATGGATCAAGCGGGCCGGGGCCTGTGGATGATTTCGATTATCATATTCCGTTGGGCAGCGCAAAAGTCGCGCGACCGGGCACGGCCTTCACCGTGCTTTCGTATCTGGCCATGACAGCACCCGCCATCGAAGCCGCCGATCAAATGGGCGTCGATGCCGAAGTGATCGATCTCAGATCGCTGGATCGTGCCGGCATTGACTGGGATACCATCGGCGCATCTATCCAAAAGACCAACAGTTGCGTGGTGTTGGAACAAGGCCCGCTGGCCACATCTTATGGCGCCATGCTCACCGATGAAATCCAGCGCCGCTTTTTCGACTATCTCGATCAGCCGGTGAAACGCATTCACGGCGGCGAAGCATCGCCCAGCGTATCCAAGGTGTTGGAACGCGCCGCCTTTGTCGGCATTGAAGAAATCAAGATCGGCTACGCGGACATGATGGCGGATATTGGCCTTGGCCATATGGTTGCTGAATAAACAGTGTTTTGGTGAAGGGGGCAAACATGGCCGAACAGTCTAAAGGTCTTCCAGGATTACGCGGGATGGATCATGTGGGCTTTACCGTGCCCGATCTGGATGAAGCCATTGAGTTCTTTGTGAACGTGGTGGGCTGCGAAGCCTTTTACGATTTAGGCCCGTTTCAATTCGATGATGACTGGATGCAAACGCAACTGAACGTGCATCCGCGCACCGTGATGAAGCGCCTGAAGTTTCTGCGCTGTGGTCATGGATCAAACTTCGAGCTGTTTGAATATTCCGCCCCGGACCAAAACCCGGTGCAGCCGAAAAACAGCGACATCGGCGGACACCATCTGGCGTTTTATGTCGATGACTTTGATGCCGGGCTTGCACACCTTCGCAATCACAATGTGCGCATATTGGGCGAACCGGTGGTGCGCACCGAAGGCCCCAGCGCCGGGCAAACCTGGGTGTATTTTCTGACACCTTGGGGCATGCAACTGGAACTGGTCAGCTTTCCCGGTGGCAAGGGTTATGAAAAAGATACCGACCGGCGCCTGTGGCACACCGTGACACCGGAAAAATAAGGGGAAGTGGCGCTTTGGCAGATACGGAAACAATGTTTGGTGTGGTTCGGGTTCTGACGTGCGCGATCTGGCTGGCGGCTGCGCTTTTCAAGATTTTCCACTTTCAGGGCTTTGCCGACATGCTGGCCAAATTCAACCAGCCGATGCCCAAAGCCATGGCCGCAGGCGTGGTCGCGATTGAGCTGGTCGGCGTTATTCTGGTTTTGGCCAATATGGCTGTCTGGGCCGTGGCGTTGGTGTGGATCGCCTTCATCATATACGGAACGTGGGTCGAGCACCGGCGCGTCATTTTGCCCGACGGCAGCATTGATCGGGCCGAATACATCCATGTTTTCAAGAATATATCGCTGATCGGTGGCCTGGTTGCCCTGATGGTTCTGGACCCCAACAAGCCCGAATGGCTGGTGAATTGGCTGGGTTTCTGAAAAAGCGCAAAATCCCATTTTTTCGAGCCTTCGGCGAATTTGGAGAAAATATCGATATTTATTGACTTCCTAATCCAATTGCAGAAAATGTTCTGGATGGATGATTTGCCACAAATGGTGAAGAGCAGGACCTCCCCAGCACATCCAAAAAAAACGAATAAAACAGGTGAGCAAGAATGATAAACGCGGCAATTGTTGGCCTTGGCTGGTGGGGTAGTACACTGGTTGAGGCCGTTCAGGGAACCAACAGTGACAAGATTAACTTCTGTGCAGGCCATACCCGTTCCAAATCAGAAAAAGATCAGGAAACGGCAGCCAAGCATGGCTTTCAGCTGGCAGACACCTATGAAGACCTGCTGAACGATCCCAAGGTTGATGCCATCGTGCTTGCGACACCGCCCAACGGACATTCGGCGCAGGTTGCGGCCGCTGCCCAAGCCGGCAAGCACGTTTTTTGCGAAAAGCCCTTTACCGGCACCAAGGCCGAAGCCGAAAGCGCGGTTGCGGCAATTGAAAAGGCCGGGGTTACGCTGGGGCTTGGCTATAACCGCCGCCTGCATCCCACCTGGGTTGATCTGAAACGGCGTATCCAAGCGGGCGAACTGGGAACCATCCTGCATATGGAATGCACCATGACGTTTCCCAACGCGCTGACCCAACCCGCCGAAGCATGGCGCGCGCAAAAAGACAGCGCACCGTGCGGTGGCCTGTTCCCATTAGGCGTTCACGCCGTTGACGGCATGATTGATCTGGTTGGAAACGTGGATGAAGTCTATGCCCAAAGCTTTCACCGCATCATTCCCCGCGATAACGACGATACGACCTCGGTGCTGTTTCGCATGAAAAGTGGCATGTCGGGGTATCTGGGAATTATGACCGCCACCGCCCCGACGTTCCGCTTTCAGGTCTATGGCTCCGAAGGCATGGCGCTTTTGGGCGGCATGACACACGTTGCGGGACATTCATCAAAGCAGCGCCGCACCGGGTTGTTTGGAAATTATTCGATCCAGTCGCTTAAAGGCGAAGTGGAAGATGTTGAAGTGCCGCAATTTGATGTGAACAAGGGCGTGTTGGAAGCCTTTGCCGCCGCAGCAGACGGCGGTGAAGCATTTCCCATCTCGCACGCAGAAATGATCCACGGTTCGGCGGTCACGGAAGCAATTATTACTTCTGCCCGTTCGGGCAAGGTCCAGAAAATCGTCTGATGGCGACAGAACAGGAAAATAGAATATGAAACTGGACGGCAAACTAGGCCATCTTACCTATTCCACGCTGGTTCATCCGGGTGATACCTGGGATGAAATGTGGCACAGCCTTAAAACCTATGTTCCGCAGGTAAAAGCCAGAGTATGCCCCAACGATCCGTTTGGTGTTTCGCTGCGCCTGTCTGCCGCGTCGGCCGGGCATTTGATCAATGCGCCAGATGATCGCCGGGAATTGAAGGCCTTTCTCGATGACAACGATATGTACCTGTACACGGTCAACGCGTTTCCATACGGGCCTTTCAAGAACCAGGTCATTAAAGAACAGGTTTACGAACCTGATTGGAGCACCGAAGAACGCACCCAATACACCATGAACGTTGCCGATATTATTGCCGAAGTTTCACCCGAAGGCGTTAGCCCGTCCATCCAAAGCCCGCCGCTGGGCTTCAAGCCCAACGCAGCGAAACCCGGCGTGGTCGAAGCATACACCACCAACGTTCGCAGGCTTGCGGCGCACCTTGCAAAAATTGAAGAACGCACCGGGAAAACCGTCACCCTTGGACTGGAACCGGAACCCTATTGCTATCTGGAAACCACCGAGGAAACGATCGAGTTTTTCCAAAACAAATTGCGCGCTGAACCTTCGCTGGATGCGTTGGCCAAAGACTTGGGCATTTCAAGCGCAGATGCGCGCGCAGTGATGTGCAAGCACATCGGCACGGTCTATGACATCTGCCATCAAGCCGTCGAGTTCGAAGACATTTCCGCCTCGCTGCAAGCGTTGGTCGATGCCGAAGTGGCGGTCGTCAAGCTGCAGGAAGCTGCCGCGGTCATGGTGCCAGAGGTTACGCAGGAAACCGTTGATGCGCTGAAAACCTATGCCGATTCCGTTTACCTGACCCAGACGGTTGAAAAGAGAGACGGCAAGCTGACGCGCTTTCTTAATCTTGAAGATGCGTTTGAAGCCTGGGAAAAAGACCCCGGCGGACATCGCGAATGGCGCATCCATTTTCATGTACCGGTGTTTCTTGAAGACCTTGGCCCGTTCAAGACCACGCGTTTCGCGATTGAAGAAGCACTGGCCTTTCATAAGGCCAATCCACTGTCCGATCAGCTTGAGATTGAAACCTACACTTGGGACGTGCTGCCCGAACATCTGAAGACCGGAGATATTGTCGATTACGTGACAATGGAACTGGAATGGGTGCAAGAACAGCTGGCCTGAGAGAGCCTTAAGGAGAACGCGTGATGAAGATAGGGTTTGTCGGTCTGGGTCGTATGGGGTCAGCAATGGCGCCGCGCCTGCTTGATGGCGGACATGACCTTGGCGTGTTCGATACCAACACTGAACAGACCGCAGCCTTGGGCAAGGCAGGCGCCAGCGTTGCCGCCAGCCTTGAGGAACTTTGTCAGGATAAAGACCTGATTATCACCATGTTGCCCACCGACGAAGCACTGGAAGCCGTGGCTTTGGGATTGGTCGATCACATGGACAAAACCACCATCCACATGACCAGCGGCACGCACAGTGTGGCATCCATTGCAAAAGTAAATGACGCCCATAAAGCAGCCGGGCAACGGTTTGTTGCGACCCATGTGCTGGGCCGCCCTGATCTGGCGGCAAAAGGTGAGATCGGATTGGTTCCCGCCGGACCAGCGGACGCCGTTAAATTTTTGAAACCTGCGTTTGATGCCCTTGGACGCCGCGTGTTTGAAGCGGGTGAAGACCCGGTGTCGGCGGCTGCGGTCAAGATCGCGCACAACTTTGTTCTCGGTTGTGCCATCGAGGCGATGGGCGAGGGCATGGCATTGGTTCGCAAATATGGCGTCGATTCCGAACTTCTGTTTAAGGTTCTGACCGAAGGCCTTTTCGATTCCATCGCCTACAAGGTTTATGGCGAGATCATCGCCAACGAAAAATGGGACGCCATCGGCGCATCGGCCGTGATCGGATTAAAAGACGCCAACCTGGCCCTGCAGGCAGGTGAGGCTGCGGGGGTGCCACTGCCCAGTGTGAACGTTTGGCGTGATCATCTTGAGGCTGCATGTGAGAAAGGTGACGCCGAAAACGATTGGGCGGTGATGGCGCGTGAACAGTTCCGGGCCAGCGGTCTGGAATAAAGACAACAAATTTAAATGGATTAGAGAAGATGACTGAAACAAAAACAAAAGATGGCGATCCGCCGGAAAATGGCAAGTCCAGCGCAACCTTGGCGACTTCTGTCTATGATCGCCTGCGCCATGACGTGTTGACTGGGTTGCTCAGGCCCGGAGAAAAATTACGCACCGATTTTCTTCGCGATCGCTACCAGATCGGCAACAGCCCCGTGCGCGAGGCGCTCAATCGATTGTCTGCAGATGGTCTGGTCGAACGCGAGGATCAGCGCGGCTTTCGCGTGGCATCGGTCAGCAAGGACGATCTGTTCGAGCTGGTAAAAACCCGCTGCTGGATGGAAGAAGTGGCTATTCGGGAATCCATAGCCAACGCCAATACCGAATGGGAAGAAGGGCTGGTTATTGCCTTTCATCGCCTTTCGCGTTTTCCCCGGTCCTCAAATGATGGCTCCTACTCTTCGGACCCGGAATGGGAACGCCTGCATCGCGCCTTTCACATTGCCTTGATATCTGGTTGCAGATCCCAACGCCTGGTCACTTTTTGCGAAGAACTGTTCGATAAGGCAGAACGCTATCGGCGCCTTGCAGCGTCGGGCGTTCCGGAACGCAACGAACGTGATGAGCACCAAGCCATCATGGATGCAGCCTTGAACGGCGACACCGATGAGGTCGCAAAATTGTTGCGCGAACATTACGGGCGCACCGTACAGGTTATTCTGGCATCGGGAATTGAATTTTTGGCAAGCGAATCTGACACAAATCCTGATTTTTCAATTAGCCCAGCGCCCGCCAGCGTGAAGAAAAAGGGCGCACCATGAGCGATCAACAATTTCCCTGGGGCCAACACGTTGAAAATATCCGCGCACGCGGCGTGCTGGGCATGCAGCTATACGTGGTTGAAACCACACCCACCGATGGGCTGGGGCCGGTATTGGATAATCTGCAAGAACACCTGGCCTATCAAAAAATGTTGGAAGAAACGGGCGTTATGTTCGCCGCCGGTCCTTTTGCCGATGACGACGAGACCGAATGGTCCGGTGCCGGCATGGTCGTGGTTCGCGCCGATAGTGTCAAACAAGCCCGCGAAATTGCCGCGGCTGACCCTATGCATTCCAGTGGTGCCAGAACCTTTCGCGTACGTCCGTGGTTGTTGAACGAAGGTCAGATCAATATCTCGGTTAGTTATTCCAACGGCAAACGAGAGATTTCTTAATACGGAAGCGGGGGTTTGATGGGATATTCCCATCAAAAATGCACAATAAGTCTGAAAAATATCGAAATTAATTATTAAAAACAAACGCCAACGGCACTGATCTAAGGAAGATAAAAAATGGCTATCAAGATGAAAACCGTGATCAAAATGAACATGCATGCTGAATGTGTCAGTCATGCGCGCACCGACGTTGCGATCCGGGATTTAACCGTGGTGGTCGATGAGCCGCTTGAGCGTGGCGGTACCAATCTTGGGGCAGCGCCGACCGAAATGCTAATCGCTGCGCTGGCGGCTTGCACCAATGTCATTGGGCAAAAGTGTGCGGGCAAGAACGGGGTCGAGGTAACGTCGCTGGACATCAACGTTGAAACCGAATTTGACCGCCGGGGCGTGACCTTGGCGGAAGAGGTGGAAGTGCCGTTTCCCAAGATAACCCTGAACATAGACCTGGTGACCCCTTCATCTAACGAAGCGGTCGAAGGCATGAAATCCGATCTCAGAAAGTTCTGCCCGCTGGCCAAGGTGATCCGCCACAGCGGCACGCAGCTTGACGAGGTCTGGACCGTCAGCCAACCCTGACGGGAGAACAACAATAACGAGCGCCCAAATGATCCGTTCAAATGGGCGCCAACATCGGTTTTGGCCTGTTTTCTGGGAAAAAACCGGAATCGAAAAAATCGAAATTTTATTGACCAAGTGCAATATATCTATAAAATTTCAAAAAAAGCAGAATTCTAAATACAAATAGGGAGGCTACAAAATGAGTATTTTACGCAAGGCGACTTGTGGGATTGCGTTTGCAGGCTTGATGGCTCTGCAATCTTTTCCGGCAGCCGCAACCGAAACCATCAACCTGACCGCCATTGACGGCTATCCGCCGAAATCCATGTGGGTTGACCGGTTCATCAATTTCTTCATTCCGGAAATCGACAAGCGCCTGGCCGTTACCGGCAATTACAAGATTAAATGGAATCAGGCCTGGGGTGGCCAGATCGTCAAGAAGAAGGGCGTTCTTAAAGGTCTGCAAACCGGCCTTGGTGACATTGGCGTGGTGACGACCGTGTTCCACGGCGATAAAGTGCCGTTGCAGATGATCGCATATGCGACACCGTTCGTGTCCACCGATCCGGGACTGGTCTCGCGCACCGTTGATGCACTGGCAGACGAGCATCCTGCTTTTAGGGAGGCATGGGCCAAGGTCAACCAGGTTTACCTGACCAATCTGGCAGTGCTTGATACCTACCAGATGTTTTACAAGAACCCGGTTAAAAGCATCGACGACTTCAAGGGCTTGAAGATCGGTGTTGCGGGCATGAATGCGCTTTATCTGAAGAACACCGGTTCCGCCAGCGTCGGCGGCAGCTATCTGACCTATTACAATAAAGCCGAAACCGGCGTTATTGATGGGTACATGCTGTGGCCCGAAGCGGTTGCCGCGTTCAAAATGTATGAAGTTACGCCGCACATGCTTCGCGCCAACATTGGCACCGTCAACTCCAAGGCGATCACCATGAACGCCGACACCTGGAAGAAGCTTCCTGCTGAAGTGCAGGCAGCGATTTCACAGGCAGCTATCGCTTATCGCGATCATGTTGCCGCGACGGCCATAGCAAAATCCAAGACTTCCTATGCCGCGTTTACAAGCGGTGGCGGCACGATTGTTGATATGAGTGCTGAAGAACGTCTCCGTTGGGCCAACAACATGCCTAACGTTGCCAAGGACTGGGCCGCTGGTCTTGAAGCAAAAGGTATCCCCGGAAAGGCGATCTTGTCTTCCTACATGGATACCATGCGCACCAGCAACCAGAAAATCCTGCGTCAGTGGGACAAGGAATAGGGTACGGGGCATTTCTAAAATGACCGATCAGACCTCGGGGGCGTCGTCGTCAGAAGGCGCCCCCTCCTTATTTTTCAATCGCACATTATCGACCCTCAACGCTGCGGGCTCGATATGGTTGCTGGGATTAGTCGTTCTCATCACAGCCGATGCAATGGGGCGCACTTTTTTTCACGCCCCCATCGAAGGCGTCAACGAGATGATCGAACTGTCGCTGGTCGGCATCGTGTTCCTGCAATTGGCCGATGCCACCCGCAAGGGGCGCCTGACCCGCTCGGACGGCTGTTTCAATCTGTTGAGCCGCAGGTTTCCTTTCCCCAGCCGGATGCTCGGCATCTTTTTCGAATTCTGCGGCATCGTGTTCATGGCGATTATTCTGTGGGGAAGTGTGCCGCTGTTAATTGAATCCTTCGAAGAGGGTTATTTCGTCGGCAATATGGGTCTTTTCACAGCACCTGTATGGCCGGTCAAACTGGTCATCGTCATTGGTTGCACGGCGACGCTGCTTCAGTTTCTTGTGTTTGCGGTGCGCTATGCCAACAACACCTGTGTGCATGAAGATGCAATAGGTTCTCAAAAGAAATAGGACAATCCCAAGATGACCGGAATCGAAGTCGGAATAGCCTCGATCTTGCTGATCGTTTTGCTGATCTACTTGGGGCTGTATGTTCCGGTGGCATTGGGGCTGGTTTCCTTTGTTGGGGTGTGGATTTTACGCGGCAACATCGATATGCCGATCAGCTTGCTGTCGCTTTCTGTGGCCGACACCGTTGCCGATCAGGTGTTCGCGACGGTGCCGCTATTTGCGCTGATGGGGTTGTTTGTCAGTCAGGCGGGCATCGGCAAGGATGTTTACGAGGTCGCCAACGCTGTATTTCACAAAATCCGGGGTGGCCTTGGTGTTGCTACCGTTGCCGCCAATGCGGTCTTTGCCGCCATTACCGGATCTTCCATTGCATCGGCGACGGTCTTTACCCGCATCGCCGTTCCTGAAATGAAACGCTTTCATTACACCGGGCGGTTTTCCGTTGGTGTCGTAGCCGGCAGCTCTGTTTTGGGCATGTTGATCCCGCCCAGCGCCATGCTCATTATCTACGCCATTGTTGCCGAGCAATCCATCGGCCATATGTTCATGGCCGGCATTATTCCGGGCATCGTGCTGGCCATCGCATTTGGTATTTTAATCCTGGGGCTGGCGTACTTTGCGCCAAATTTTGTTGGCGGGGCGCAACCCGATGATTTGCGCGGCGGCGAATGCCAAACGCTTACCAGTATGGACATGGCGGGTAAGATGTTCCCCGTGATCGGCCTGATTGTCGTTGTGCTTGGCGGCATTTACGGCGGCATCGTGACCCCGGTCGAAGCCGGCGCCGCCGGTTCGGTGGTCGCCATGATGATTGCGTTTCTCAAACGCCGGCTGAACTGGCAAAGCCTTTGGAAAGTGCTGGTCGATACCGGGCACATCACCGCAATTATCCTGACCCTGATCATTGCCGCATCCATGTATAGCCGCATGCTCGGCGTTGCGGCCTTGCCGACAACGTTCGGCGAATGGCTACAGGGTCTGGACCTGAGCTTTATGGCCGTCATGGTTTTGTACGTGATTATGATGGTTTTTCTCGGCACGATTTTGGATACCGCATCCATCATCCTGATCGTGGTGCCGTTGTTTTTGCCGGCGGTCGAAGGATTTGGCGGCAACCTGGTGTGGTTTGGCATTGTCACCGTGATCGGTGCCGAGATTGGGCTGCTGACCCCGCCGCTGGGGCTTTCGTGTTTTGCTATTAAAAGTACGATTAATGATCCGGATATTTCCCTGTTTGATATTTTTTACGGCGCATTCCCGTTCGCGGTTGTGATGCTGTTGGTGCTGGCCCTGATCATCGCCTTTCCGGCACTTAGTCTGGCGCTGGTTTGAGGTTGCGAATGTTGATCCAGAACAAAACAAAAGAAACTTTGTGACAGGAGGGAACTGATTATGAAGATAATTAAATTTCTACCCACGCATTCAGCGGGTCGCAGGTTGCACGCCACCTGCGCCCACCAATAAAATCAACCCCTTAGCCCGATGCGCTCGAGGGGTCGATTTTTTTTCCGCTCAATGGACACTGCTGGATTGCCTGTCATAGGCTTGAATAATACCCACAGATTTGACTACCTAATTCATTGAACTAAATGCCTTCAATGTCGTAGGTTTACCCGTACATCGATCTTTGGAGGCAGTATATGTTCAGGGTTTTAAAGCGGGTGGTTCTTGGCGCTTTGGTGTTGGGTTTTTCGGCTGGCACTGCGGGTGCTGCGGAAATAACGCTCACAGTTCACCATTTTTTGCCGCCAATTTCCAATACGCACAAAAACATGCTGCTTCCGTGGGCCGAAAAGGTGATGGCGGAATCTCAAGGGCGCCTCAAGATCGAAATATACCCGTCCATGCAGTTGGGCGGCGCGCCACCACAGTTGGCCAATCAAGCCCGCGACGGAGTGGTCGATATTGTCTGGACGCTGCCGGGCTATACACCGGGCCGTTTCACCAAAACCGAAGTGTTCGAGCTGCCGTTCATGCACACCAACGCAGTGACGACCAACCTGGCCTTGAGCGAATACGTTGAAAAGCATGGTGATGAGTTCAGGGATTATAAAGTGATCGCCCTGCATGTTCATCCGGGCAATTCGTTCCATTCTGCAACATCGATAAAGAGCATTGGTGATTTCAAGAACACGAACATTCGCACACCCACGCGTACTGGCGCATGGCTGATCGAAGCTATGGGCGCAACGCCGATTGGTGCGCCGGTTCCAAAAATTCCGGAAATGCTGTCCAAAGGGATCGTCGATGATGTGATGATCCCCTTTGAAGTGGCGCTTCCGCTAAAAGTTCACGAACTGGTCGATCATCATGTGTTGCTTGATGACCCGAAATATACGCGCATTAATACGTCGGTCTTTATGTTAGTGATGAACCGCAAGAAATATGATTCCCTGCCCGCAGACCTGCAAAAGGTTATCGATCAGAATTCAGGCAAAAACATTGCGACATGGCTTGGCGAGATTTGGGATGTAGCAGAAGCAAAAGGCATGGAAGCTGCACTTCAGTCGGGCGAGATCGTTAAATTATCCCCGCAAGAAACGGCTAAACTAAGGGCCGTGACCGAGGTTCCGGTTACAGAACGCTGGATCGAGGAGATCCGTCAAAAGGGCATTGATGGCGCAGCTTTGGTGCGTGAAGCACGCGAACTGCTGGCCAAACACGCGAACTGAGCGAAAAGGCTCCAATGCGGGCATGAGCAATACACAACCAGAACCCAACATCCCAAGTAAATCCCTCGGGCCCATCGGGGTTTTTCTTTATAAATGCGCCAATGCGTTTGCGCTTTTGGGCGGCCTGATTTTGTCAGGGCTGGTGGTTATGGTCGTGCTCAGTGTCTTGGGGCGCTGGCTTTTTTCAAGTCCTATCTTTGGCGATTTTGAAATGGTGGCGCTAGGAACCGCGATTTCTGTTTTTCTGTTTCTGCCATATTGTCAGATGAACCGCGGCAACATTATCGTTGACGTATTTTTGTCATGGGCGCCGAAGCAGGTTCAAATGTTATTGGATGTGGCAGGCTCCATCGCACTGGCGTTAATTGCCGCCTTACTAGCATGGCGGATGACGATGGGCGGCATAGATGCCGTCAATTATAACGAGCTGACCTACATTCTGGCACTGCCGATCTGGTGGGCGTATCCGTTTGCGGTGGCATCACTGATTTTGCTGGCGCTGATCAGCCTATACATGGCATTGCTTGATGCCTTGAGGGCTTTCAAGTGAGTAGCTTTGAACTTGCACTGAGCGCAATATCAGCCCTGTTGGTGCTGATGGCGCTACGCATCCCCGTGGCCGTGGCCATGATTTCGGTTGGTATTGGCGGATATGTATCCATCGCAGGATGGGAGCCATTTCTCAATTACATCAAATCTGCGCCCTATTGGCGATTTGCCAATTACGACCTCTCGGTCGTGCCGATGTTTTTGCTGATGGGCCAGTTTGCCACCAAGGCAGGTTTATCTTCGGCATTGTTTAAATCCGCAAATGCCTACCTCGGCCATCGTAAAGGAGGCGTGGCGATGGCGGCTATTGGCGGTTGTGCCGGCTTTGGCGCCATCTGTGGTTCAAGCCTGGCGACGGCTGCAACCATGGCGCAGGTCGCCCTGCCAGAACTGAAACGCTTTAACTATTCGGGTGCGCTGGCAACGGGTGCGCTGGCGGCGGGCGGCACGCTGGGAATTCTGATCCCGCCATCGGTGGTATTGGTGATTTTTGCCATCGCCGTGGAAGCCAACATCGTAACGTTGTTTCAGGCGGCTTTTGTTCCGGGTCTTATGGCCGCAGGGGGCTATCTGTTGACCATTGCGATTTATGTGCGCATCAAACCCGAGGCCGGGCCGGTTGGCGCAAAAGCGAGCGCGGCTGAACGCCACCGGGCGTTGCTTGAAACCTGGCCGGTGATGCTGATTTTCGCGGTGGTCATCGGCGGAATTTATTTAGGGGTTTTCACGCCAACCGAAGGTGCGGCCTTTGGTGCCATGGGCACGGGGTTAATCGCGGTATGGCGCGGCGGGCTGCGTTTGCAGGGCTTTATTGATTGCCTCAAAGGAACCGCCACCACCACGGCCATGATTTTTCTGATTTTGCTGGGTGCGGACTTCTTTAATGCATTCCTGGGCCTTTCGCGTATGCCCATGGAACTGGCAAGCGTGATCGGTGAAAGCGGATTTGCACCGATGGCGGTTCTGTTGATCATTTTGCTGATCTATCTGCTGTTGGGATGCGTCATGGATAGCCTTGCCATGATTATGCTGACCGTTCCTATTTTCTGGCCAATCATTGCCGGCCTTGATTTCGGCATGCCTGAAGACGATCTGAAAATGTGGTTTGGTATTTTGGTGCTGATTGTGGTTGAGGTTGGCCTGATTACGCCACCTGTGGGCTTGAATGTTTTTGTTATCAATTCCATGTCCAAGGCGGTGAAGCTCAGGGAAACCTTTGTTGGTGTTTTGCCGTTTTTGGCATCGGACCTGATCCGGGTGACGTTGCTGGTCTTGTTTCCGGCGATTACGTTGTCATTGCCGCATCTGTTGAAGTGAACGTGAAGTACGAAGATGGGTAAGTCCAGATAATGGGACGTGGCGGTGCGGGCTATAGGCTGGGTGCTGAGGAACGTAAAGTGGATAATAAGCAGCTGTGGCTTCTAAATCGGCATATTTTCCTTAAAATCAACCATTAACAGCTCGAATTGTTTGTTGTCACACATCGAACGTGTTGTACAGTGGGCCGGGGTGCCATCATAAATCAGGTGGGAAATGAGCGTCATGATGGCCATTTCAAAAATCAAGACCCAGGTTCCAGATTGCGTGATGAGCGATTTAAATGTGGAACAGATGGACGGCCTTGAGTTTTGCAAGGAACTCAGAACCATCAACCCCCAGACGCTTGCGCAACAGATCACCGATATCATCATTAACAAGGCGGAAAATGGTTCTTCCAATGACGCCGCTGCTCCAATAATTGTGGCTTTCTGATAAAAGCAATTCCGACTGAGCAACAGGGATGGCATGTCGAACTTAAAAAAAATTAAAGTCACAACGGGCGTGTATTGGGTCGAAGCTCCCGATGCGGGACTTTTCATTCTGTGCGGTGCACCT
>DAOVVL010000297.1 GCA_030637205.1 Thalassospiraceae bacterium
CACGCCGCTTTTAGGGGTATTTCGCCCCGAAGCGACCCGCACCATCGCCGCCATGCCGGCGCGCCAGGGCGTTTTGCACTGGCCGCCTGAAGAAGACGGCTTAAGCACGCTGGTTGACGAAGCCGATTTACCGTTTGCCGATCTCAGCCAGGACCGGGTGATTTTGGCCCATGCGCTGGAATGCAGCGAACAGTTGCGCCCCATGCTGCGCGAAGTGTGGCGGGTGTTAAGCGAAGGCGGCAGGTTGCTGATCGTTGCGCCCAACCGGCGCGGCATCTGGTCCCGGCTGGAGCGCACCCCCTTTGCCCATGGCCAACCCTATTCACCGGGCCAGCTTTCAAGGCTGTTGCGCGACAACATGTTCACCCCGATCCAGTCGCGCCAATGCCTTTACGTTCCACCGACCCGATCACGCATGGTTCTGGGCTCGGCCGGTGCATGGGAAGGTTTGGGCCGAAGAATATTGCCAGCATTTGGTGGCCTGGTCATGGTCGAAGCGGGCAAGGAAATTTACGGCGGCGAACTGGCGGTTGAGAAAAACGGGCGTCGCCGCTTTGCGCTTGCACCAACGGACGGCGGCACCCCGCGCACCACCGCCAAGCGCAGCAGCCAAAAGTAAAATTAAGCAGCCAATATTTACTTGCTCAGCAGGAACACGGCCTGTTCGCCAAACCAGTTGGCGGCCCCGATGGATGATCCCACGGCCCTGGCTTCACCTTTCGAATTGAGAAAAACGCTTTTCTCAATCGTCAGGCCCATTTCTTCGGCCAACACCACAAAATCGCGAATGGTGCAGAAATGAATGTTGGGCGTGTCGTACCATTGATACGTCAGCGTATCGCTGATCGGCATGCGGCCTTTCAGCATAATGTATAAGCGAAGCCGCCAGTGCGCGAAGTTCGGAAACGACACAATGGCCCGTTTGCCGATGCGCGTTAACTGGCTCAGCACTTCTTTGGGCTCATGCATGGCCTGCAGCGTGTGGCCCAGCACCACATAATCGAACGAACTGTCGGGATAATCCTTGAGATCGGTTTCAACGTCACCCTGAATAACCGAAAGCCCCGCCGATACACACGCCTTCACGCCTTCGGTGCTAATCTCAATGCCGCGGCCTTCAACCTGTTTGAAGTTCCACAGGTAATCCAGCAGCATGCCGTTGCCGCACCCGGCATCAAGCACACGGGTGGCGGGGTCAATCATGTCGGCGATCAGTTGCAGATCAACACGAATGGATTTGGGATCCATCGAGTGCATCACGATTTCCTCCGCAAACCACGGTGTTCGGCGCATCCTTCAAGGAAGCCTTCAAACACCTTGTGAAACTCAGGCTCGTCGAGCAAGAACGCATCGTGGCCTTTATCAGATTCGATTTCAACGAAACTGACATTGGCCGCCGCCGCGGTCAGCGCGTGAACGATCTCGCGGTTTTCATTCGTTGGGTAAAGCCAGTCCGACGTGAACGAGATCACGCAAAAGCGCACCGGGGTACCTGTGAAAGCATTGCCCAGCACGCCGTCAAAGCGTTCGCTCAAATCAAAATAATCCATCGCGCGCGTGATATACAGATACGAGTTCGCATCAAAGCGATCGACAAACGTGCTGCCTTGGTGGCGCAGGTAGCTTTCCACCTGAAAGTCGGCATCAAATCCCCACGTTACGTGGTCGCGATTTTGCAGGCGGCGACCGAACTTGCGCGTCAACGCCGTTTGCGAAAGATACGTAATGTGCGCCGCCATGCGCGCCACAGCCAAACCCCGATGCGGGTTTTTGTCTTCATCAAGGTATGCGCCGCCACACCAGTCGGGATCGGCCATGATGGCCTGGCGACCGACTTCGTGAAAAGCGATGTTTTGCGCAGAATGGCGCGCCGCGGTGGCAATGGGAACGGCGGCAAATACCTTTTCAGGATACTGCACGGCCCATTCCAGCACCTGCATGCCGCCCATTGATCCGCCGATGACGGCAAACAGCTGTTCAATGCCTAAATATTCGATCAACAGGTTTTGCGCGCGCACCATGTCGGCAATGGATATCACCGGGAAATCAAGCGCCCACGGCTTGCCCGTTTGTGGGTTTATTTCCTTCGGCCCCGTGGTGCCGGTGCAGCCGCCCAGAATGTTGATACAAATCACGAAGTAGCGATCCGTGTCGATGGTGAGGCCGGGGCCGATGACATCTGCCCACCAACCGGGTTTGCCGGTGGTGGGGTGCGTACCGGCTGCAAAATGATCGCCGGTCAAGGCATGGCAAATCAGGATGGCATTGGATTTGTCTTCGTTCAGTTCGCCATAGGTTTCATAGGCGATATCGACACCATTTAAGACCACCCCGCAGTCGAGCTTGAGCGGCGCACTTTCGGCCAGGCGCACGGATTTTCCGGGGGCTGCATTGCCCCCGTCAGCGCCCCCAGCGGAGTGGGTAGTATGGCCGTGGTCTGCCGTCATGGTTTCAAGTCCAATAGATCACTTAAACGAAGTGTCCATTGCTAGGTTTCAGCCGCGAAAGTGTCAATGTTTTCTTTGATTTCCGGGGCCAGTGGGGTTATCACTCAAGGACTTTTTGCAAGCTTCCAGCCCGCTTTTCAGTGGCCCGGCCACTGCTGAGGGCTCAAATTGGTGCCAGATTGGTAAACGTGATGAAAACCCTGGATGAACTACGCCAGAAAATAGACGAAATTGATGACCAGCTGCATGACCTGATCATGAGCCGTACCCAGATCGTTGAGCAGGTCCGCGCGGTCAAATCCACAGACCGGGTCAAGATCCGTCCTGCGCGTGAAGCCGAAATCATCTACCGTCTGATGGCGCGGCACCAGGGCGCGTTTCCAAGGCGTGAACTGGTGCGCATGTGGCGTGAACTGATTGTGGCGACCTTGCGTTCCGAAGGGCCTTTTTCGGTGGCCGTTTTCGCAGACGAAGAAATCGGTGGTTTTTGGGGGCTGGCACGCGACCAATATGGCAGCTTCACCCCGATGACCGCCTATTCTTCAACCCGGCGCATTATTGAGGTGGTCAGCAGACAAGATGCAACCGTGGGCGTATTGCCGCTGCCGGTGCGCAGCGACCCCGACCCGTGGTGGCGGCGACTGGCGGCGACCGGCGAAGATGTGCCGCGCGTGATCGCCCG
>DAOVVL010000253.1 GCA_030637205.1 Thalassospiraceae bacterium
CAGCTACCAATGTGGTCAACGCCACGCCGGCAATATAAAACATGATGCGACGGCTAACTTTTGGCGGACGCCGCCAGTATCTGGAACGTTCGCGCACTTCTTCGTAGACCGCCACCAACGCCACCACGGCGGCAAACGACATTTGAAAACTTGCGCCCAGCAAACTTTCCGGTCGCACCAGCAAAATTGCCAGCGCCGCCCATGCCACCAAACGCATGGATATGCCCTGGCGGTCAAATATCACCGCGACCAACACCAAACCCGCCATCATGAACGCGCGCTGGGTCGGCACCGTGGCCCCGGCCAACAGCGTGTACGCAAGTGCGCCCAAAATGGCCACAACCGCCGCCCATTTTTTCACCGGAACACGCACCGCTAATCCGCTGACCATCACCAAAGCCGCGCGCACCGAAAAAAACAAAATCCCTGCGACCAGCCCCACATGCAAACCGGAAATGGCCAACAGATGCGCTAACCCTGAATCGCGCATGGCCTGCATGGCAGCTTTAGGAATTGCCGCACGTTCGCCGATCATCAAGGCCGCCACCACCGCACCGTTGGTTTGGCTTTTGCCCTCAGTTGCAAAATGCCCCCGAACCCGCGCCCCGATGTTTTCGCGAAGGCGTTGCAGTTGAAAACTCAATGCCTGTGTGCCGCTTTCAGGTGCGCGGCCTTCGACTTTTGCGCGGCCATAGGAAAACCCGACCGCACCGAGACCCTGAAAATACGATTGTCGCTGAAAATCAAACGCGCCCGGCGCCACTGGGCTAGACGGTGGCTTGAGCTCGGCCCGCACGCTGATCCAGTCGCCGGGCTGAAAGCTGGGTTGTCTTCCCACCAGCTTAATGCGCACCCGCGCTGGCGTTTGGGCGGGTGAAAGATTTTCAATGCGCACCTGTTCCAGCGTCACGCGCTTGGCTTTGGGTTGAACTTCTACGCGCGCCACCTGACCGCTGATAAAGGCCGGACCGATATCGCGACTTAAAGATGGCTGGTCCATCGACCAGGTGCGACCGCTGGCGGCACTAAAGCCAATGCAAACCACCATTAACGCCAAAACACATAGAAACAGGGGCGAAAACGCATTCGCGCGCCGTGAAATCAGCCATAGCGCGGCAGCACTTGAAACTACCGCCGCCGGGCCGAACCACAGGGCGGGCTCAAAGGTCAGGGAAAAATACGCAGCAATCCCCGCGCCCACCAATACCGGCAGCCACAGCACGGCTCTTGAGCGATCCTGAACATGGGCCGGGGTACGCACACGCGCACGGTTATGCTTTTGCTGCAATTGCGAAATGTGCTAAACCCCTGACATCCCTATTCACCCAACCCAGCGCGTACCTTAGCGGGTATCAGGCGCCAAACCGAGGCATCGTTTCCCCCATGACCATCGTGACCCGTTTTGCCCCATCGCCCACCGGTTTCCTGCACATTGGCGGCGCGCGCACCGCACTGTTTAACTGGCTTTATGCGCGTCACATGGGCGGCAAGTTCGTGTTGCGCATCGAAGATACGGATCGTGCGCGTTCCACCGATGAAGCGGTGACGGCCATCCTTCACGGCATGCACTGGCTGGGGCTGGACGCGGACGAAGACCCCATCAGCCAGTTTGAAAGCGCGCCGCGCCATGTTGAGGTGGCGCAAGCATTATTGGCAGACGGCAAGGCGTATCGCTGTTACTGCACCCCTGAAGAACTTACCAAAATGCGCGAGAGCGCACGAGCTGAGGGCCGCCCGCAACGCTACGACGGGCGCTGGCGCGACCGCGATGCATCAGAAGCGCCCCAAGGCGTCGATCCGGTGGTGCGCATCAAGGCCGAACACGCGGGTGAAACCGTCATCCACGACCTCATTCAGGGCGAAGTTAAAGTCAGCAACGCCGAAATGGATGATTTTGTGCTGCTTCGTGGTGACGGCACACCGACCTACATGCTGGCCGTGGTGGTCGATGACCATGACATGGGCGTGACCCATGTGATCCGCGGCGACGATCACCTGACCAACACGTTTCGCCAGATCCAGCTTTATAACGCCATGGGCTGGGACTTGCCCAAGTTCGGCCATATGCCGCTGCTGCACGGCGCGGACGGCAAGAAACTGTCCAAGCGCCACGGCGCGCTGGGGATTGAAGCGTACGAAGAAATGGGCTTTTTGCCCGAAGCGGTATGCAATTACCTGCTCAGGCTCGGCTGGGGTCATGGCGACGACGAGATTATCAGCCAGAAACAGGCCATCGAATGGTTTGATGTGGTCGATGTGGGCCGCGCCGCCACGCAATTTGATATGGACAAGCTGACGCACCTGAACGCGCATTATATGCGCATTTCGACCAACGAACGCCTGGTCGACCTGATTGCGGCGCGCCTTGAAGCACTAACCGGAAACCCGCTAGACGATACGGCTCGAACGCGGCTGTTGGCGGGCATGGATGGCCTAAAGGAACGCGCGAAGAACCTTGTGGAACTATCTGAAAATGCTGCATTTTATGTGCGAACCCGGCCCATTCCTCTGAATGAAAAAGCGACCAAGTTGCTGGCCGGCGAGGCCCCTGACAGGCTGCGGGATTTTCGTGCTATAGTGGCCGAGATCAAAGACTGGACCGCCCCCACCCTCGAGCTGGCCGCCCGCGATTTTTGTGAGCAAGGCGGCTTCAAACTGGGACAAATCGCCCAGCCCCTGCGCGCCGCGCTGGCCGGGTCGAATTCTTCGCCCGGAATGTTTGAGGTGATGGAAATTTTAGGCCAGGAAGAAACCCTGGGTCGCATCGACGATGTTCTTTAAAACATCGATCTGACCCCAAAAAGTATTGAGATAACAAGCATCTGATTGATAAATCCCCCCGGGGCTTCCATATACCACCAGACGCGAACGGTGTGCCCTGCGCTCAAAATGCGATAAAGATGAGGAACATATGCCAGATCCAAAATCCGCGACCCGCTCTTTCACGCTGACCGACAATTCATCCGGCGAAAGCTGGGAACTTCCCGTTTTGGAAGGCACCGTCGGCCCCAGCGTCATTGATATTCGCCGCCTGTATGCCGAAACCGGGTGTTTTACCTATGATCCGGGCTTCACGTCCACCGGCAGCTGCCAGTCGCAAATCACCTATATCGACGGCGAAAAGGGCGAATTGCTGTATCGCGGCTATCCCATCGAACAGCTGGCCGAAGGCTCGACCTTCATGGAAGTCTGTTACCTGTTGATTTACGGCGAACTGCCGACCCAGCCGCAAAAAGACAAATTCCTGCACCGCATCACCTATCACACCATGCTGCATGAACAGATCAACTACTTCTTTCGCGGGTTTCGCCGCGATTCCCACCCCATGTCGATCATGGTCGGTGTGGTCGGCGCGCTTTCGGCGTTTTATCACGACAGCACCGATATTTCCGATCCCAAGCACCGCTTTATCGCATCCACGCGCATGATCGCCAAAATGCCGTCGATTGCGGCCAATGCGTATCGCTATTCGCGCGGCCTGCCGTTTGCGTACCCGCGCAATGACCTGAAATTTGCTGAAAACTTCCTCTACATGATGTTTTCCAACCCGTGCGAGGAATACGTTGTTAATCCGATTTTGGCCAAGGCGATGGACCGCATCCTGATCCTGCACGCCGATCACGAACAAAATGCCTCGACCTCGACGGTGCGCATCGCTGGATCATCCGGCGCCAACCCGTTTGCATGTATAGCGGCCGGTATCGCATCGCTGTGGGGGCCGGCACATGGTGGCGCCAACGAAGCGGTGCTCACCATG
>DAOVVL010000181.1 GCA_030637205.1 Thalassospiraceae bacterium
GCATGGGTTCAGGTCACGGGGCTGGCGCTAAGGCTGGCGCATACCATTTCGGGAAGTGCGCCGGGCATTCTTTCGCGCACAGCTCTCAGGATCGACGGCAACAAGCTGTATCTGGACGTGAATGATGACGATCACCACGCGCTGGTCAGCGACGCGATCAGGCGGCGTTTGAAAACATTGGCCAAGAGCTTGGGTCTAAAGGGAAAAGTGGCTTAAAGCGGGGCAAATTATTGCCCGTTCGGATTTTCCAGCAACACCAGACGATCGCCCTTGATGGCAAGGCCCAGTTCGCCGCCACGGATGCGCATGGCATCGCGCCCGAATAATTCCAGCCGCCAACCGTTCAGCGCCGCAACATCGGCGTCTTCACCAAAGGCTGCAATTTTTTCAATGTCGGCAACGTTGGCCACCAGCTTTTGCGCCACGCCCTGTTCTTCGCATTTCAGTTTCAAAAGAACTTTCAGCAAATCGGTCACCGGGCCGGTGCCGGGCGGGATTTCCTTGCGCTTTTGCGGTTTCGGCAGCTCAGTATCGGGGACGCTCTGGCCCAGCTTGATGGCGGCAATGATGTCTTTGCCCTGATTGCCCTTGGCCATGCGTTCGCTTAAACCCCGGGTGCGCCCCAACGCTTCGGGGGTGGTGGGGGCGTGGTTGGCAATTTCCACCATGGCATCGTCGCGCAGGATGCGCCCGCGCGGAATATCGCGTCGTTGGGCTTCGCGTTCGCGCCACGCGGCGAGTTCGCGCAAAATGGCCAGCGCGCGCGGCTTGGCGCCACGGGTCTTGATGCGCTTGAACGCCAGTTCGGGGTCAAAATCATACGTGCTGTGCGATGTCAGGATATCCATCTCGGCGCCCAGCCATTCGGCGCGGCCATTTTTTTCCAGCGTCGATTTCAATTTACGATAGGCATCGCGCAGGTGGGTAACGTCCGATAGCGCATAGTTGATCTGCTTTTCGCTTAAAGGGCGGCGCGACCAGTCGGTAAAGCGCGATGATTTGTCGATACGCGCCTTGGTCAGCTTCGCCATCAGGCTTTCATAGCCCACCTGGTCACCAAACCCGCACACCATGGCCGCGACCTGAGAATCAAACAGGGGTTTGGGCAGGGTGCCCATCAGGTGATAGAAAATTTCCAGATCCTGGCGTGCGGCGTGAAATACCTTGAGGATGCTTTCATCTTTCAAGATATCAAACAGCGGCGCCAGATCGATATTGGGCGCCATCACATCGATGGCGGCGGCGTCATCGGGGCCGGCCACCTGTACCAGGCACAGGATCGGCCAGAAGGTATTCTCGCGCATAAACTCGGTATCGACCGTGACAAATTCGGCGCCGGAAAGCCCTTGGCAGAACGAAAACAGTTCTTCGGAGGTGGTAATCGTGCTCATGGGCGAGAGCTATACACGATTAAGCGCCAATCTCAAAGCGCCGATCAGGGCCGGGGCACCTTGCAGATCGGCTGAAACACCCCCATTTTCATTCTGGCCGGCAAGTTGATATAGTCACACGTCGTACGCGGGGAGGGTTTGGCAAGATATGGCAGGGCAGGCGGTTGCAATAGCAGACATCGTTGGAGTGGACATCGAACCCGGTGGCGAAACGCCATATGCGGATCATCTTTTTGCGAGCCTGATGCATATCTCCAATGCCCGGCCGTTTTTTCTGGTCCTGGATCTGGAAAAGGGAAAGCTGGTGTGGACATCGGGCGGTTCTGAATTTCAGGAAATCCTCAGCACCTTCAAAGACGGCGCAACCATCACCAGTTGCCAAATGCTCTACGAAGCTTTCGGCTTCCTGTCTGAAGATGTGGTTGATCTGTTAATCGGGATGGATGACCTTCAACCCGGCGAAATTATGACCTCTGTCGTACCCATCAAAGGCACGGACGGAAAATTTTTCAAACTGAGCAATCGCAGACGCAATGAACCAAATGCACATCAGGTTCAGGTCTCAATCCACGACATCACGCCTTTTAAAGAAGCCATGGATCGAACGCGCGTGATGGCGGTTGATTTGATGGCAAAGCTCGACACCCCCATTGATGGGGGTAAGGGGGTGCGCGAATGGTTGCTTGAAGCCGGTGGACGGCTGGAGCAGTTATTTACTCTTGATGACGACGATGCCATTGCACAATTAACGACCACCATGAGTGATGAAGTCACTACTGTAAGTGAACGCATGGTGCATATTTTGAAAAACATCGAAGAACACCATACCGAAAGCCATTGGCAACCATTTGACGTGGCACCGAACCTGCGGCCGTTGATCCCGGTTCACGCCGCCCCGATTACCCAATGGGATGAACTGCAAGACAGTATGCTGGCTTGTGTCGATGGACGCCTGGGCGTAATCGATGAGTTGGTCGAACCCTTAACAAATGCGTATCAATTTGTCACCAATTCCGAAAGCACGTTCATCATTTCACCCGAACCGGGCGAGATATATGTGCTGAACGGCGAACACAAAGGAAAATCCTTCAAGACGATCACCGAATTGGTCAACGGAATCGGTGTCGAAGCCAATTCCATGCAAACAGCGATCAACTATTTCGAGCGCCTGCATGATGAACCGGCTCTTTCGCAATTTTCTGTAAACGATGAAATTGTGCAGGCTTGGGGACGGCCTGGGGCATATGGCGGCTGGCAGTGCAACCTGATGCACGGCGAGGGTGAAGGCGTCGATGTTCGCGGCATGTTGCACGGGATCAAGAACCTGATACTGCACCTGCAAGTTCTCTATGTTATCAAAAACAAAAGTGATGTGGACGAAGTGCGCGAAGCTCTGTCGCAATCTGCATCCGCGATCACGGCGCGCCTTGATGAACTTGGCTCCATCGCTGCGACCGGCAACCGCGCGGTCCAAAGCCGTGGTGAAACCGTATGCGACTGGTTGACGGCTGCCGTCCATGCCGCCCCGTTGCTGACCGATAGTGTTCAGATCCATGCCGAAGACGGCGTCGAAGATATCGAATTTCAGGTGCCGCCCCATGAAATGGAAGACACCATCGGGGAGCTGGTGCGCAATGCCTTTCACCACAATGCCACTAACGTGTCCATCCGCGCCGGGGTGCGGGGTCGGCATCTGGAAATCCAGATTGATGATGACGGATCGGGCATCGCGGATGAAAAGCTTTCACACATTCGAAAAGTGCTGAACAGCGGTCAGTATGATCCGACCCTGACCACGCGTGCTGAAGGCACCGGCAACGGCCTGTTGAGCGCCCAGGCGTCGGTCCAGCGGCTGGTGGACGGTATGCTGGAAGTCAGCCAAGGCCCCGGTGGCAAGGGTGCACGGGTGCGCCTCAGCGCCAAATTGCCCGAAAACGCAAGTATGCCCGCCTAAAAGCCTGACTTCCCAGACAAATGGCGCTTGACAAACAGGCCACGAAAGTGTGCTTTTGCGCCGCACCCCGGCGTTTAGCCTTAAGGATTCTCCGGGCACTTTATTTACGATCTGAAAGAACAGCAAAATGCACCCATATCGATCTCATACTTGCGGCGAAATCCGGCCCACCCAAGCCGGTGAAACGGTCCGCCTTTCAGGCTGGGTCCATCGCAAGCGCGATCACGGCAATTTGCTGTTTGTTGATCTGCGCGATCATTATGGCCTGACCCAGACGGTCATCGATTCATCCAGTCCGCTTTTTGAAGCGATGGAAAAAGCCCGCCCCGAAAGTGTCGTCACGGTGACCGGGCGCGTGGTGCTCAGGTCCGAAGACACGATCAACAAGGATCTTCCCACCGGCGAAGTGGAACTGGTGGTCGAAGAATTCCATCTCGAAAGCAGCGCCGATGTGCTGCCCATGCAGGTTGCGGGCGACGCTGAGTATTCCGACGAAATGCGCCTCAGCCATCGCTTTCTTGATTTGCGTCGTGAAAAGGTTCACGCCAACATTGTGCTGCGCAGCGAAGTGATCTCGTCGATCCGCCGGCGCATGACCGATCAGGGCTTTCTGGAAATGCAGACCCCGATCCTGACCGCCAGTTCGCCCGAAGGTGCGCGCGATTATCTGGTGCCGTCGCGCCATCATCCCGGCAAGTTTTATGCGCTACCGCAAGCCCCCCAGCAGTTCAAACAATTGTTGATGGTTTCGGGCTTTGATAAGTATTTCCAGATTGCGCCGTGCTTTCGCGATGAAGACGCGCGCGCGGATCGTTCACCCGGTGAATTTTACCAGCTCGATTTCGAAATGGCCTACGCCACCCAGGAAGATGTGTTCGCCGCCATTGAGCCGGTGCTGGCCGATGTGTTTGTTGAGTTTGCCAACGGGCGCACCGTCACCGATGCCCCGTTCCCGCGCATTGCGTACAAGGATTCCATGCTCAAATACGGCTCTGATAAGCCGGACTTGCGCAACCCGCTGGAAATTACCGATGTCACCGAACCGTTTCGCGGTTCCGGCTTTGGCATGTTTGCCAAGTTCATCGAAAAAGGATCGGTGGTGCGCGCTATTCCCGCCACCGGTGCGGCGGATCGCCCACGCAGCTTCTTCGATAAGCTAAACGATTGGGCGCGCGCAGAAGGCATGGGCGGCTTGGGCTATATTATCTTCCCCAAAGACGCTGACGCCAAAGGCCCCATTGCCAAGAACCTTGATGCGGACCGCGTGGCGGCGATCAAGGAAACATCCGGCGTTCAAGACGGCGACGCGGTGTTCTTTGTTTGCCAGCCGGTGCGCGACGCTGAACGGTTTGCAGGCTTTGCGCGCGAAAAGATTTGTGATGATCTGGAACTCAGGGAATCTGGCTGTTTCAAATTCTGCTGGATTGTCGATTACCCCATGTACGAAATGGACGAAGACACCGGCAAGATCGAATTTTCGCACAA
>DAOVVL010000192.1 GCA_030637205.1 Thalassospiraceae bacterium
TGATGGGGGCCGGGTTTATCGGCTGCATTATTTTAGAAGCGTTAGCGTTGCGCGGTGTGAACCTGACCGTGATCGATGCCGAAGACCGCATGCTGCCCAAAATCATGGACACAGAATCAGGCAATATGGTCAAGGCTTGGGTCGAAACCAAGGGCGTTAAGGTGCTGACCGCAACCAAGATTTCCGAGGTCAAGGAAACCGGCAAAGGCAAGCTGTGTGTTTGCACCGATACCCACGGCGATATCGATGCCGATCTGGTGGTGGTCGCGGCGGGCGTGAAGTCCAACATGGAATTTCTCGAAGGCTCGGGCGTTGAGTTGGGTTGGGGGGTGAAAACCGATCATCAACTGCAAACCAACGTCAAAGGCATTTTTGCCGCCGGCGATGTGGCCGAAGGGCCGGACTTTTCAGGCGGTAACCTGATGGTCCATCCCATTCAACCGACCGCCGTGGAACACGGGCGCATTGCGGCGCTGAACATGGCAGACAATGACGCCTCCTATAAAGGCAGCCTGATCATGAATACGCTCGATACCCTTGGGCTGGTGTCTTGTTCATTTGGTCACCTGAACGGCGACAAGGATGTGGCCGTGATGAGCGATCCTGAAAACTTTCGTTATACAAAACTGGTGTTCGATGGCGACGTGATTAAAAGTGCACTAACGTTGGGCAGAACCGACCAGATCGGTGTGCTGCGTGGCCTGATCCAGAGCGAGGTCCGCTTGGGCGTGTGGAAAGAACGCCTAAAGCGCAATCCCAACTTGCTGGCGGAAGCTTACGTCGCGAATACGGTGTCTTAACGTATTGAAAATAAGCCTTAAATTGTACGCTACCTTGGGCAAGCATCTTCCCGATGGGGCGGTGCGTAACATCGTTGAACTTGACGTGGCGGACGGCGAAACCATCAACGGGGTGTTGAACGGTTTGAACGTTCCGCTCGAACATTGTCATCTGGTTTTGGTAGACGGTGTTTATGTGGCGCCCAGTGAACGCGACGACCATGTGTTGCAAGATGCCCAGGCGCTGGCGGTATGGCCGCCGGTCGCAGGCGGGTGAGCGCGCCCATGAACCGTGTCATCGACAAGGAAATGGGCATAAACAAGGCCGACTTTCTGCGCATTATACCCCGCGCCCTGGACAGCCACGATTATCAGGTCGCGGGCGATGTGGTCACCTTCGTTCAGGAAGGTCGTACCTTTCGCATTACGCATGTCGAACTCAGCCCGCGCAAACTGGGTGGGTTTTCGATCCCGCGCGCCGATGTTCGCCTTGAATTGGAAGGCTTTAGCGATGATGAGGCCACCGCGGCAGTGGATCGTTTTGATCGCTATTTTCATCGCGGCGGTGGATAAGTTGAACCGGTTACATGCGTAACAAAAATTCATAAAAAGATATCTGATGGGGCGATGACAATCGCAATCAGGCACGCTATGGTATAGGCGGAAATGGGAAATCCGGTCGGGCGTTCAGCCCAAAATTTATAGACCAATTTACGGGGAAGCTTCGGAACATGTCGAACGAAAATTTAATCAATGAAAACACGACAACCGAAAATCTCAATGGCGAAATCTCGATCAACGAATTGAACACCGATATAAAATCAGATGGCGGTTCTGCCGACGCGTTTGTAAAAACGCTGGAACAATCCAATTTCTTTCGCCAGATGGGCGACCTGAAAGGCAACCTTGCACGTGTGGCAGGTGACCTGGCGAGCATCGGCGAGCGCGCCACCGAGCGTAGCGAAGAAGTGGAAGGTCTGGCCGCCCATGTCATGGCGATTGAGGCGGTTCTGGCGGTGGTTTTGCGCGATCATCCGGTCGATGGCGAGGCCGTTCGCGCCGAAGTGGCACGGCGCTCGGAAGTCCTTTCCGGCTGTCCTGAAGGCAGCCCCACGGTGCAGGCCGTGGCCCGCGATATTATCGGCGACTAGCCTTAATTCCCTGTAATTAAATGACAATTATTGATCTTGTGACGTGATCTGCGAAGGCGTACCCGCGTTCGCGGCAATTTTCACGGCGCAATATTTGACCTCGGCAATCTTCGCCACCGGGTCCAATGCCGGGTTGGTCAGCAGGTTGGCGGCGGCTTCAGCGAAGGCAAATGGGATGAACACCATGCCGGGCGGCATGTGGCGGTCTGCGCGGCATGCCAAGGTGATTTTTCCGCGCCTGCTTTGCACAATAATTCCGTCGCCGGGGGTTAATCCCAGTTTTTTGATCTCAATGGGGTGCAGGCTCGCTACCGGTGCGGGTTCCAGTTGGTTCAGCACGGTTGCGCGCCGGGTCATGGCGCCGGTGTGCCAGTGTTCCAGCATTCGCCCCGTGGTCAGAACAAACGGATAATCCTGATCGGGCACTTCATCGGGTGGAACCACATCAACGGCCACGAACTTTGCTTTGCCGCTTTGGGTCGGGAAACCATCGCCAAACAGCACCGCGCGTCCGGGTGTCTCGGTATCGGGCGTTGGGTAGGTCACCGCGCCTTCGCTTTCCAGCCGCGCATAACTGACGCCCGCGTGCGATGCCATCAGCGTGCGCATTTCTTCGAACACATCTTCGGGGCCTTGGTAGTTCCAGTTTGCACCCAGACGGTTTGCCAGTTCCTGCAAAATCCATAAATCAGGTTTTGCATCGCCCGGCGGATCCAGCACCGGGCGCGCCAGTTGCACCTGGCGGTTGGTGTTGGTGAAGGTGCCTGATTTTTCAAAGAAGCTCGACGCCGGAAAGATCACATCGGCAAACGCCGCCGTTTCGGTCAGGAAAATGTCCTGAACCACCAGATGTTCCAGCTTTTCCAAGGCACTGCGGGTGTGCCCGGTATCGGGGTCTGACATCGCGGGATTTTCACCCATGATCGCCATGGCCTTGATATTGCCTTGGGCAACTTCCTGAAAAATCTCAACCACGCTCAGGCCCGGCTCGGGGTCCAGCTTAACCCCCCACGCATCTTCAAAGGGGCGTCGGCGGGCGTCAATATTTATGGCTGCATAGTCCGGCAACATCATCGGGATCAGGCCCGCATCGGACGCGCCTTGTACGTTGTTCTGGCCGCGCAGCGGATGTAACCCGGTGCCGGGCTTTCCCACATTGCCGGTGGCCAGCGCCAACGCAATGAGCGCGCGCGCATTGTCGGTGCCGTGAACGTGTTGGGCGATGCCCATGCCCCAGAAAATAATGGCGCGTTCAGCGCCGGCAAATGTTCGCGCCACTTGTCGAATAACTTCAGGTTCAATATTGGTGATGTCGGTCATGGCTTCGGGGGAAAAGGCTTTCACTTTTTCGGCCAGGTCTGCAAACCCCTCGGTGAATTCTGCGATGTAGGCCTTATCAATCAGGTCTTCGTCAATGATCACATGCAAAATTGAGTTGAGCAGCGCCACATCGCTTCCGGCACGAAAATGCAGGGCAAAATCCGCCAGCCGGTCAAGGTCCTGGCCGCGCGGGTCGGCAACGATCAGCTTGGCGCCGCCATGAACTGCGTTTTTGATGAAACTGGCCGCGACCGGATGGTTTTGTTCGGGGCGCGCGCCGATCACGAAGATGGCGTCAGCATCACAAGCATCGTTAAACGGTGCCGTTACCGCACCCGATCCGATGCCTTCCATCAGGGCCGCCACGCTCGATGCATGACACAGCCGGGTGCAGTGATCGACGTTGTTGGTCTGAAGACACGTGCGCATCATTTTCTGAAACAGGTAGGCTTCTTCGTTGGAACCCTTGGCCGAACCAAATCCGGCAAGCGCGCTCGGGCCGTCACGATCCAGCACAGCTTTGATTCCATTGGCCGCGGCGTCCAGTGCTTGGTCCCACGTGGCCTCAATGAACTGTTCGCGGGGATCGCCGTTCAAACTTTTAGCCACACCAGCCTTGCGGATTAATGGTTGGGTCAGGCGTTCAGGGTTGTGCGCGTAATCAAAACCGAAGCGTCCTTTTACGCACAGGCGGTGTTGGTTGGCCGGGCCGTCCAGACCTTCGGCGTAGACGATGCGCTTGTCCTTGCCTTCGCCTGTTGTGTGATAGCTGACCTGACAGCCAACCCCGCAATAGGGGCACAGCGTCTTTACAACATCATCGGGCGCATGATCGCTTACCAATTTAGGCAACAACGCACCCGTCGGGCACGCCTGCACACATTCGCCACACGCGACGCAGGTGCTGGCGGCCAAGGGGTCTTCAAGATCAAACACGATACGGGCTTTGCTGCCACGCCCGGCAATGCCGATCACGTCGTTGCCCTGAACGTCGCGGCACGCGCGCACGCAGTTGGTACACAAGATGCACTTGGCCATATCCACGCTCATCGCCGGGTGGCTGACATCCGGCGCAGGGGGCGTCAACGCCTCAAAGCGTCTGGTCGTATCCACGGCGATATCTGCGGCACTTTCCAAAAAGCGGTTGGCCGGAAGGTAGGTGTGGCGCATCAGCGCCGGGCGATCAGTCAACAGCAATTCCATGACACCGGCGCGCGCCGTGCTTGCGCGTTCGCTTTCGCTTTCAACTTTCATGCCTTTGCTTGGCTGGCGTACACAACTGGCCACCAGCGTGCGTTCGCCCTCGACCTCGACCATGCACAGGCGGCAACTGCCGTCGCGGCGATAGCCCGGATTGATGCCCGAACACATGCCGGGAATTTCCACGCCCA
>DAOVVL010000321.1 GCA_030637205.1 Thalassospiraceae bacterium
GAGCGCATCGATGTATTTGGCCGACGTTCCAAAAAATGAAACGCCTTCGGCCTCGACGTAATCGAACAAAACTTCTGGGCCGGGATAAAAGGGTGACCCGTCATACAGCACCAGCGTTGCGCCACTGGCCAGTGCGCTCACCAGCCAGTTCCACATCATCCAGCCACAGGTGGTGAAATAAAATACCCGGTCCGCCGCCTTGATATTGGAATGATACAGGTGTTCTTTGACATGCTGGATCAAGGTTCCCCCGGCGCCGTGAACAATGCATTTGGGCACGCCCGTGGTGCCGGACGAAAACATGATGAACAGCGGATGATTAAAGGCCAGGGCCGTGAACTGAAGTTCGCGCGCGCTGAACGGTGCTAAATAATCATCCCACAACGTAGTGTTTATCAGGCCGTCGAGGGTTTCGGGGGTTTCGGTGTAATCAATGACGACGGTGCGTTTCAGGGTTGGCAGGCGGGCTTGCACCTTGGCCAGTTTCTCTAAGCCGTCATGGCGCTTGCCATTGTAAAAATAACCTTCCACGGCAAACAGGACGGTGGGTTCGATTTGGCCGAACCGCTCCACCACACCATCGACCCCGAAATCGGGTGAACACGACGACCAGGTGGCCCCGATGGACGTAACCGCGAGCATCGCAATCACCGTGTGCGCCATATTGGGCAAATAGCCCGCCACCCGGTCACCCACGCCAACGCCTTCGCTTAACAGTGCCTGTTGCAGCCTTGAGACATCTGCGCGCAATTCATCCCAGCTGATGCGCGTGCTGACCTTGTCTTCGCCGCGAAAGATGATGGCATCGTCGCTGCCTGATTTTTCCTTACCGTGCGCCAGCAGGTTTTCGGCATAGTTCAGTTTGGCTTCGTTAAACCACTGGGCCTTCTCGATATTGCCGCCGCCGTCGGAAAAAACGTGGTCGCCCCAGCCGTGCGCGATCAAGCCAGCATCGCGGCGTACCAGATCCCAGAATCGTTCTGGCTGTTGGATGGAAAAGGCATGAAGCGTCAGATAATCATCTACCGGCCGGCCGGTCTGTTCAGCGACCAGCCCCATCAAGCGCGCCATATTCGACGCCTTGATGTGCTCAGATGACGGTTGCCATAAGATCGGGTTCATTGCCGGTATGTTAACCCTAATTGCGGACTACCAATACCGAACAATTCGCATGACGGGCAATGCGGGCCGCATTGGGGCCAAGCAGGAAATCTTTTAGATCGTCACGCCCGGAACTGACCACAATCAGGTCGGCCGATATTTCCTTGGCTGTGTTGAGAATGCATTCATAGACATTTCCCTCAGCCACAATATGGCGCGCTTCGATATCTTCGGGTATGTGGACCTTCACAAAATTATGAAGCGATTCCATAACTTTTGCAGCCATGTTTTTTTCGAAATTCTTGGGGAAAAACTGGCCGACGATGCTCATACCGAAATCGGGGACCACCGTAATAATGCTTAAGCTTCCGCCAGAGGCCCTTGTTAGTTCTACCGCTTCGGGCAGGGCGCGTTTCCAGGAACTTTCGTCACCCAGATCGACCGTGAGAAGAATATTTTTACTCATGGAACCCTCCGTTCTCAAACAGCATCTGCGGCGCGAAGGCGTCGGCGTTGCAATATAATAACAAAAAATAACAAGGCGATGGCAGGAATATAAAAATATTCCTTATCCATGCGTTCGGTCGGCACCTCAACACGGTCTACCTTGACCGGCTCGTCACCGTAAAAATCAAACGCCACCAGCGTCTGCGCCAAAGCTGAACCGGGCACCGGTTCGTCCATGGTGGCGGTGTCGCCATCAATGTTGATGGTCAACCCGGCCGCATCCAAAAGACGGTCTTTGCCAGACCCGCCGGCACCCAAAGGCACCAACAGGGTGGTTGAAGACATTTCGCCATAGCGGCTATCGGGGCCGGAAATGACAATGCGCAAGGTTCCGTCCGCTGGCACATCACCGGCCACCGATACGATCTCAGTGCCGGATCGGTAATCGTACGGTGGGCTGACCTGATCCAACCAATAACCGGGCCTGAACATGGTAAACGCGATCAGCAATAAGACGATCGATTCCCACCATTTGTTTCGAACAAACATGTATTGCTGGCTGGCGGCTGCAAATGTCAGCATGGCGACCAGGGCAATGATAAACACAAACACCGCCTGCACGGCGCCGACGTTAATCAGCAGCAAATCGGTGTTGAAGATGAACAGGAACGGCAAGATGCCGGTACGGATGTCGTACATGAAACCCTGAATACCGGTGCGGATCGGATCGCCTCCTGAAATGGCCGACGCGGCGAACGCGGCCAGGCCCACCGGTGGCGTATCATCGGCCAGAATGCCGAAGTAAAACACAAACATATGCACCGCGATCAACGGCACTATCAGGCCCGATTGTGCGCCCACCGAAATAATTACCGGGGCCATCAGGCTTGATACCACAATGTAGTTAGCCGTGGTCGGCAGACCCATGCCCAAAATCAGGCTCAGGATCGCCACCAGGAACAGCATCAGCATCAAATGTCCGCCAGACAAAAATTCGACAAACTCACCCATGATCTGGTGCGCACCGGTCAGTGAAATGGTGCCGACAATCACGCCCGCGGCACCGGTGGCGACCGCAATGCCGATCATGTTGCGCGCACCCGCGACCATGCCGTCGATGAATTGCGACCAGCCATGTTTGATGCCGCCAAGGTAATCGTGATCCCCGCGCATCAATCCTTTCAGGCTGTGTTGGGTGAGCGCAATAAACATCATGCCCATGGTTGCCCAAAATGCCGACAGGCCGGGCGAGAAACGTTCAATCATCAAGCACCACACCAGCACGATGATGGGCAGCAAATAATACAAACCCGTTTTA
>DAOVVL010000067.1 GCA_030637205.1 Thalassospiraceae bacterium
ACATCGCCGGGTGCGCCGGTATTGCGCAACAAAGACAGCACCCGCACCATGGTATCGCGCAGATCCGCGCGCGGCACCACCATATCGATCATGCCGTGTTCCAACAGGTATTCGGCCTTTTGGAAATCATCGGGCAACTGTTCGCGGATGGTTTGCTCGATCACGCGCCGCCCGGCAAAGCCAATAATGCAGCCGGGTTCGGCAATGGCGATATCGCCCAACATGGCAAACGACGCAGACACGCCCCCGGTGGTGGGATCGGTCAACAGCACGATGTAGGGCAAGCCCTGTTCCTTGACTTCGTCAACGGCAATGGTGGTGCGCGCCATCTGCATCAGCGACAAAACACCTTCTTGCATACGCGCGCCGCCCGATGACGGAATAATAATTAACGCGGCGTCCTGTACTTGGGCCAAGCGCGCCGCGGTCACAATGCCCTCGCCCACTGCGGTGCCCATGGAACCGCCCATAAATTCAAAATTAAACGCAGCCACCACAACGTTCAGGCCGCCCATTTTTCCATGGGCCACGATCAGCGCATCTTTTTCGCCGGTCTTGTTTTGTGAATCCTTGAGGCGCTCGGTGTATTTTTTACGGTCCTTGAACTTCAGCGGATCATGCACGGTGCTTTTCAGTTCCACCGTTTGATACTCAGCCCCGTCAAACAGCAGATCGATGCGTTGCTTGACGCTGATGCGCAAGTGGTGACCGCAGTGTTGGCACACGTGCAGGTTCGTTTCGAGGTCGCGATGAAAAATCATCTGCTGGCACGAGGGACACTGGTGCCACAGGTTTTCAGGGATTTCCTTGCCGCCGCCGACCAGCTCTTTGAGCTTGGGGCGAACAAAATCTTTCAACCAGTTCATCTAATCGCCAATCCTTAAAAACGTAAGATTATTTGCGCACGCCGCTTGCCAGCTCGCTGGCAAACGATAGCACGTCTTCGACCAATGTGGGCGTTGCATTTCCGCCCCCGTCCAGCCCCGCCTGAAGGGTATTTACCAACGCCGAGCCGACCACGGCCGCGTCTGCAACGCCGGCGATCTCTTTCACCGCTTGGGCGGTGTTGATACCAAAACCCACCGCCACCGGAAGATCGGTTTGTTTGCGAATGCGCGCAACCGCTTTGGCCACGTCGTCCACATTGGCTGAACGCGTGCCGGTGATGCCGGTGATGGAAACGTAATAGACAAACCCCGATGCATGTTCCAACACCCGGCCCAGGCGTGCGTCCGTGGTGGTCGGTGCGGTCAGGTAAATGAAGTTGATACCCGCGCGCAAGGCCGGCATACACAGCTCGTTTTCTTCTTCAGGCGGCAGGTCCACAATGATCAAGCCATCTACGCCAGCTTTTTTGGCATCAACCAGAAACTTCTCAACGCCATATTTATAAATGGGATTGTAATAACCCATCAGCACTATCGGGGTAATGTCGTCGCCAATGCGAAAATCGGCAACCATGCCCAGCGTTTTCGATAACGTCTGCCCGCGCGAAAGCGCGCGACCGGAGCTGGCCTGAATGGCCGGGCCATCGGCCATGGGATCAGAAAAAGGAATACCGATTTCAATAATATCCGCACCGGCATCGGGCAGGCCCTTGATAATTTTCAGCGACGTATCCAGATCAGGATCGCCAGCGGTGAGAAAAGAAATAAACGCGGCACGGCCTTCTTTTTTCAGAGCCGCAAACTTTCGATCGATGCGGGTTTCAAAACTTGCGCTCATGATACACCACCCAGCTTCGAGCCCGTATGCGCCGCCACGGTGGCGAGATCTTTATCGCCGCGCCCCGACAGGTTCAGGATCAGGATGTTGTCTTTGGCCAATGTCGGCGCCAGCTTTTCAACATGGGCAATGGCGTGGGCACTTTCCAACGCCGGGATGATGCCTTCAAGGCGGGTTAGCAACTGAAATGCGGATAACGCCTCATCATCGGTAATGGAAACGTATTCGGCGCGGCCAATATCATGCAGCCAGGAATGTTCCGGGCCGATGCCGGGATAATCCAGCCCCGCTGAAATTGAATGGGCTTCCTTGATCTGGCCATCGTCGTCTTGCAACAGGTACGTGCGGTTGCCGTGCAGCACGCCGGGCGAACCGGCGGAAAGCGACGCCGCGTGTTCGCCACTTTCAATACCCTTGCCCGCGGCTTCGACCGCGACAATGCGCACGTCGGCGTCATCTAAAAACGGATGGAACAAACCCAGTGCGTTGGACCCGCCACCAATGCATGCCACCAACGTGTCGGGCAGGCGGCCTTCGGCCTCGATGATTTGGTCGCGCACTTCGTTGCCGATCACGCATTGAAAATCACGCACCATTTCCGGGTACGGATGCGGCCCGGCTGCGGTGCCGATCAGGTAATAGGTATCTTCGACGTTGGCCACCCAGTCGCGCATGGCTTCGTTCATCGCGTCTTTGAGCGAGTTCGAACCCACGGTCACGGGCTTTACTTCGGCGCCCAGCATTTGCATGCGAAACACGTTGGGGGCCTGGCGCTCAATATCCTTGGTGCCCATGTAGACGGTACACGGCAGATCAAACAACGCACACACGGTGGCGGTGGCGACGCCGTGCTGGCCGGCACCGGTTTCGGCAATAATGCGGCCCTTGCCCATGCGCTTGGCCAGCAGGATTTGTCCGATGCAGTTATTGATCTTGTGCGCGCCGGTGTGGTTGAGGTCTTCGCGCTTGAGATAAATTTTGGCCCCGCCCAGATGTTCGCTCAGGCGTTCGGCAAAATACAGCGGGCTGGGACGGCCCACGTACTGGTTGAAGTAATACGTCATCTGCTGGGCAAACTCGGGATCGGCCTTGGCCGCATCATAAGCCTTCTCAACATCTAAGATCAGCGGCATCAGCGTTTCGGCCACAAAGCGTCCGCCGAAAATGCCAAAGCGGCCATTTTCATCGGGTCCGGTGCGAAGCGTATTAGGCTGATCGTGATTGCTCATGTGGGTTTAAGGGCCTGTTGTGCTGTGCGGTTTAAAAGACGGGCGGAACGTAGCAGGGGGTGGGCATAAAATCCACCATTTATGGGCCCCTGCCTGGGCCTTAAGCCCCGTGGGCCGCCTCTATGAAGGCCTTGATTTTGCCCACGTTTTTAACCCCCGGCGCGTCTTCCACGCCCGATGAAACATCGACCAAAGTGGCCCCGCTGGCAGCGATGGCGTCAGAGACATTTTCAGCCGTCAAACCGCCTGCCAGCAACCATGGCCGATCCCAGGTTTCGCACTTGATCAGGTTCCAGTCAAACGCAAGCGCATTGCCGCCGGGGCGCGTGGCACCTTCGGGCGGCTTGGCATCGAACAGCAGGCCATCGGCCTCAAGTTCATATTCGTGGGCGCGGGCCACGTCGTCAGGCCCGCTGATGGCGACCGCCTTAAACACACGAAGCCCCGTCAGCGCCTTTATTTCAGCCACCCGTTCCGGCGTTTCAGAACCGTGCAGCTGAATGACATCGACGGGCAGGTTTTTGGTCAATGCCTGCAATTCCTTGAAGGTGGGATCGACCACCAGGGCCACTTTCAAAATGCCTTCGGGAACGCCGCCCATCAGCGTGCGCGCCTGATCAAACGCAATGGCGCGCGGCGAGGCCGGGAAAAAAACAAAGCCCAGCATGGATGCGCCGTTTTGCACTGCCGCGTCACGGGATTCGATTGAATTGATGCCGCAGATTTTTACCATCACCGACGAAGTGTTTAACGATTGCGGTTTGCCGCCCAATGCTTTCCATGCTTCGACCATGAACACGATCAGCCCTGCGCTGGTGATGTATTCGGAAAGTATGGATTTCGAAACTGTGGCCAGCGACAGCACGTTGGAATGCAGCGCACGGTCCGCACCGCCGGCGATCAACAACAACACCCCCACCGACAGCAATAGCGCGCCCAGCAAGCGAAATTCGCGCCCCTGCGTCAGTTTCCATGAGACTTCAAAACCGTCAAATATTTTTGCCTGCCCGCCAACCAGCACCACCTGAAACAGCAAAAAACGAAGCGTCAGGTAAAATAGCCCAAGACCGTAACCAAACAGCACCAGATCGCGAGCTGAGAATTGGCCCAACATCGGGGCTGTTGGTAAGTTAACGAACCGCACCAGCATGTAGCCAATCAGCCCTGCGGTGCCGATCACATAAACAAAGCCCATGAAGATGCGCACTTCATCCCAGCCGATGCGAAGTGCTGAAAGCGGCGACTTGGCAAGCCCCAACAGATAGCGAATGGCGGCAGCAAAAAAGACCGTGTTGATGGCACCGTGTAAAACGTCGAGGTATATGCGCCCTTCACCCGCAGTGCGCGCCTCATAAACCACCCACACCGAAAGCAAAAACGGCACCAGCGCCACCACACTAAGGCCCGCGATGTTTTTGAAAAAAGTGCGATAGGTGTTGCCCGCCAACTTGAGCGGCGAAAAATCAATATTTTCGGGCGTGCTCATGCGCCGGACAGTTCTTCGACAATGCGCCGCGCCGCAGCCGCCGGATCGTCGGCGCCCGTAATGGGCCGGCCGATCACCAGATAATCGGCGCCCAGATCAATGGCGTCGCGTGGCGTGACCACGCGCTTTTGATCGTCCTTGGATGCCCAGTCGGGGCGGATGCCCGGAACCACCAGTTTGAAATCAGGGCCAACGGTGCCGCGCAGCGCCACCACTTCCTTGGCCGAACAGACCACGCCGTCCAGCCCGCTTTCCTTGGCCAGAAGGCCTAAGCGCAAGACCTGCTCCAGCGGTTCGATATCCAGCCCCACCTCGGCCAGATCGGATCGGCTCAAGGACGTTAAAACCGTGACCCCGATCACCAGCGCGCGGTGAGCGCCATTTGCAGCCGCCGCTTCCCGGGCGGCCTGAACTGCGGCCTGCATCATGGCGCGCCCGCCCGATGCATGAACGTTGAGCATGAACGGGTTCAAGGCCATGGCAGATCGCACCGCGCCCGCCACGGTATTGGGAATGTCGTGAAATTTAAGATCGATAAACAACGGCATACCCAGCGCCGAGATTTGTCGCGCGCCTTCGGGCCCGCAGGCGGTGAAAAATTCCTTGCCCAGCTTGAAGCCGCCCACCAACCCTTTCAGGCTTTTGGCCAGCTCAAGCGCCCGGCCCACATCGGGGGTGTCCAGCGCCACAAAAATGCGCTGGTTTGGTAACAGTTGGGTGCTGGTTTTGGGCTCGCTCATACCCTCTTTTAACCCGCCGGGCGGCTGGCCTCAATGGCTGAGTAGTATGGGGCTGTGTGAAGTGGCTTAGTGCGGCGGTGTCAGGGTCGCAATTTTTTCAGCGTCAGGCGCCGGCACATCGGGGGGCGCATCTGCCTGCTGACGTGGTTGGCGGACCTGCCCGCGAAGCGTGGCAAGTTCGCTTTCAAGGCGCTCTGTATTGGTTTTGGCCTCAAGCAGTTCGCGCCTGGCGACCTCGCCTTCGTAACTACTGGATTTAAACTTGCGCCGCGCCCTGCCTGACGACATCCACGAAGCCATACCGCCCAACACGGCCCCGATGGCCACTGAAATTGCCAGCGCCAGATAAACCGGCAGTTCGATCAAGATGCCGAACGGCCACAGGTCCAGTGCAACCTGCGCACGATTGTTCAACGCAAAGGCACCAAACGCGGCCACAGCGGGGATTATCAATATCCAGAAAATGAGACGCCGCATGTGCGGGGTTCCGACTTCAAAGCTTTAACCAAAGGAGTGGCACCAAAGTGGCGGCGCCAAAGTAACGGCGCCAGCGGTGTTTAATGCAACAAGACCCGGGCCTAGCTGCCCGAATTGAGCTTTTCGCGCAATTGTTTACCGGTCTTGAAATAAGGAATGAACTTGGCGGGTACGTTGACGGCTTCACCGGTACGCGGATTGCGCCCGATGCGCGCACCCCGTTCCTTGACCGAAAAGGCACCAAAACCGCGAAGTTCCACCCGGTTGCCGCTGGCCAGTGCATCGGTGATTTCTTCAAAAATAGTGGTCACGATGCGTTCAACATCCCTGAGGTAGAGATGTGGGTTGGCTTCGGCGAGCCGTTGGATCAGTTCCGACTTGGTCATATTGAAAAACCTCCTAGTGCTCCCCCAATGAGGAGGCGGCCCATCCGGGGCCTGACTACAGTGCAGGGTGCCAAACCGAGAGCAGCCCGTCAAGTTTAAGTCGTTCAGAAAACAGTGCTTTTCCTGTCAGGCCCATAACCTTCCCGACCCAGTCTTCGTCAGGATAATCGGGCTTGGCGTCCCGGGCGGGTACGCTCGATTTGATGGCGTGGGCTGTTTCCAGCCAAATGCGCGCCTCTTTTTCGCCCCCGATGGCGTCGATCAGGCCGTTTTTGAGCGCCTGGCGGCCGGTGTAAATGCGCCCGTCAGCAAGGGTTTTGACCTGATCCACCGAGAGTTCGCGCCGCCTTGAGACCATGGTTTTAAACATGGCGTGCATGTCCAAAATGACCCCTTGGGCGACTTCGCGCGCCGCGTCCGACATTGGCTCCATGGGGTTGGGTTGGGCCTTCAGCGGCCCGCTTTTGACGATTTCGGGCTTGATGCCCAGTTTTTCCATCAAGCCGGTCAGATCGGCGGTTTGTAAAATAACCCCGATGGACCCGGTCAGCGAACCTTCGCGGGCAATAATGTGGCTGGTCCCCAGCGCCGCCATATAGGCCGCTGACGTGGCGGTCGAGCCCATGACGGCGACCACCGGCTTAATATCGGACATGCTTTTCAGGCCCAAAAACAGCTCTTCGCCGCCAACCACGGTGCCGCCGGGGCTGTCGATGCGAACCACCACCGCCTGCACCTGGTCGTCATCTTTTAAGTCCGCCAGCAGATCATCGCGCCAGCGGTCCTGCACGATAATCCCTTCGACATAAATGCGCGCCACATGGTCTGAGCCGCCCATGACGGCAGAAGGCCCGTTATCCATTTTGGATATGCCCACCCCCACCAGTGCGCTCAGGATAACCACGGCGGCAACGCGCCACACCACCAGCGAACGGCGAAGGCGTCTGCGTTCGATCAGGTCATCGACTTCCTGAGACATATGCGGGCATTCCTATATTGATCGGGTTAAAACCTGTAATTGTTGGGGCCATCTTAACACAACTGGTTATGAATTGGACCAAAAGCCAATAAATACAACACGAGAGCAATAAGAAACGCCCCAACCAGCAAGGCGGGGGCGTTTCAGATTTTAGCCAGACACAGGCCTGATCATCAGGCGTCCTTTGTTCAGGATTCCTTTGTGGCTGCTTTCTTTTTAGCCGCAGTCTTTTTGACCGCGGTTTTTTTGGTCGCGGTCTTTTTAGCGGCGGTTTTTTTGGTTGCAGCCTTTTTGGTTGCCGTTTTTTTCTTGGGCTTTGCTTCTGCTTTAGCTTCTTCAGCGTCAGCTTCTTCAGCGTCAGCTTCTTTAGCAGGCTTGGCTTCTTTTTTCGCCGGCTTTGCGTCTGCCTTGGCGGCGGACGCTTTCTTTTCTTCCAAAGCCGCACCCAGAATATCGCCCAGCGAAGCACCCGCAACATTGGAACCGAATTCTGCCATCGCTTTCTTTTCTTCCTGCGCTTCAAGCGCCTTGATCGAAAGCGTTAGCTTGCGCCCGCTTGCGTCGATGTTGGTGATCTTGGCATCGACCTTTTCACCGGCTGCATAACGGTCGGGACGCTGTTCGGAACGGTCACGCGACAGTTCGGTTTTGCGAATGAAGCCCGGCATACCTTCGCCGATACTGACTTCGATGCCGCCATCGGTAATGGCGGTCACGGTGCAGGTAACGATGGTACCCTTCTTCATGCCGGATGCGCCTTCGGTGAACGGATCCTTGGTAAGCTGCTTGATGCCAAGCGAGATGCGTTCCTTGACCACGTCGACATCCAGAACCTTGGCTTTGACCATGTCGCCTTTTTTGAATTCCTTGATGGCTTCTTCGCCGGATTTTTCCCACGACAGATCGGAAAGGTGCGCCATGCCGTCGATTTCTTCGGTCAGGCCAACGAACAAACCAAATTCGGTGATGTTCTTGATCTCGCCTTCGATTTCGGAACCCACCGTATGGGTGACCAGGAAGGAATCCCACGGGTTGTCGCCGCACTGCTTGAGACCAAGCGAAATACGACGTTTTTCGGGATCGACATCCAGCACCATGACTTCGACTTCCTGCGAAGTGGAAACGATTTTGCCGGGATGCACATTCTTTTTGGTCCAGCTCATTTCGGAAACGTGGACCAGGCCTTCGACGCCCGGTTCCAGTTCTACAAATGCGCCGTAATCGGTGATGTTGGTGACGCGGCCCTTGAGCTTGACGCCAACGGGGAAGCGATCATCGACACCCTTCCACGGATCTTCCAACAACTGTTTCATGCCAAGCGAAAT
>DAOVVL010000017.1 GCA_030637205.1 Thalassospiraceae bacterium
CACATAGCCAGCTGCCAGTCGGCGGCTCGCGTTCATGAAGTACGCATACCCGCCAATGCGCGCCAGTCGTTCGCGCACGCCTTCAAATCGGCCAATGGGCAGGCCAAACTGTTCGCGCACATTGCAATAGGCTGACGTTGCGCGCGCGGTAACCTGCGCCGCGCCAACAGATAACGACGGCAACGAAATGCAGCGCCCGGCTGCAAGGTTTTCCATCAACATGCGCCATCCGGTTCCGGCCTGTTCAGCACCGCCGATGATGTAATCAATGGGGATGAATACATTTTTGCCCGTAACGGGGCCGTTCATGAACGGAATGCCCATCGGGTCATGGCGGTTGCCGACCACCACACCCGGCGTGTCGCTGGGGATCAGCGCACAGGTAATGCCGATGTCTTCGACGTCACCCAGCAGATGGTCGGGATCAAACAGTTTGAACGCAACGCCCAGCACGGTCGCAACCGGGGCCAGCGTGATATAGCGTTTGTTGAAGTCCATGCGAATACCCAGCGTTTCTTTTCCTTCCCAGGTTCCCTTGCACACCACGCCACGGCTTTGCCCGTTGGCGGCGTCGGACCCGGCGCCGGGTTCGGTCAGCGCAAAACACGGAATTTCATCGCCCACCGCCAGGCGCGGCAGGTAGTGTTTTTTCTGCGCATCCGTTCCGTATTGCATCAACAATTCACCCGGGCCCAACGAATTGGGTACCATCACGGTGACGGCTGCGGTGGCCGAATGGCTGGAAACCTTGGTTACCACGGCGCTATGTAAGTGCGCCGAAAAACCCAGGCCGCCATATTCCTTGGGGATAATCATGCCGAAGAATTTTTCGCGCTTGATGAAATCCCAAACTTCGGGCGTGAGATCGCGGTCCTGCATCACCTGCCAGTCATCGACCATGCGGCACAGTTCTTCGACCGGGCCGTCCAGAAATGCCTGTTCTTCGTCGCTCAGTTCCTGAATTTTGAAATCAAGCAGCTGGTCCCAGTCCGGCTTGCCGGAAAACAGCTCACCGTCCCAGCCCACCGTTCCGGCTTCCAGCGCGATGCGTTCGGTTTCGCCCATTTGCGGAAGCACGCGTTTGACGATTTTCATAATCGGCAAGGAAATCACCAGCCGGCGCACAGGGGCTACGGCGAATATGATAATTACCAAGGCGAAGACAATCAGGATGATGGTGGTCATGGCGTGTCTCCTAGTTTCTAAGCGGTTTACCGGTTTTCAACATGGCAGTGATGCGGGCCATGGTCTCGGGCGTTTTGGCTAACCTAATGTCTGCTTCGCGTTCAAGTTTCAGGACGTCGGCTTCGGTGCAGATGTCCATCACGTCGGTGTCGCCACCTGAAAGCACACGCGCCAGTTCGCGTGCGATGGTGGCATCGTGCGGTGTGGCGACGCCTTTATTGACAAAGTCGTTCACCGCCAGCATCAGGGCGGCGCGGCCACCGGGGCCGGGCAGGCGCATCTCAAGCGGGTCGGGCGGGGTGTAATCCACTGCCAGTTCAAGCACGTTTTGTTTGGCCGTAGCCAATACCCGGTCGCGGTTCATCACAATTTCATCACCGTTGCGAACAAACTGGTGATCGCGCGCTTCAAAGGCCGAGGTCGCGACCTCGGCGGTGGCGATGGTCTCGAACGCTCTCATCACCGGGGGCATGGGGCCACCGGGGCGGTCTTTTGTCTGGGTCCAGCGCACCAACAATTCCTTGCACCCACCCCATCCGGGCACGATGCCGACGGCGGCTTCGACCAGCCCGATATAGGTTTCGGCGTGGGGCGTCAGGCGGTCGCAATGCAGCAGAACTTCACAGCCGCCGCCCAGCGACATACCGCCCGGCGCGCCGACCACGGGGAAGGGCGAATATTTCAGGCGCCTGAATGTGTTCTGGCCATAACTGAGGATAAGTTGTACCAGCGGCCACAGGTGTAATTTGCCCGCAATCAGCACCATCGCGATGTTGGCCCCGACCGAGAAGTTGCTGCCTTCGTTATAAATCACCAAGCCCTTGAAGCCGCGCGCGGGTAATTCCTTGACCGCCTTGTTAACGATCCACAGGATCAGCGGGTCGAGAGAATTCATCTTCGACGTGAATTCAAGGCACGCGACGCCGTCGCCGATATCCCAGACACTGGCAGACGGGTTGGAAAACATCGGCTTTTGCGTAAGCTTGATATCGGCAAGGGAAATTGTGCCCGCAGTGCGTTCAACCGGAACATGTCTGGTGCCATTAAAGCGGTGCAGTTTTCCGTCTTGAACCCGGTAAAAGGTTTTGTTGCCCACCGCTGCCAACATGGCCGGGACTTCCATATCCTGCGCTTCAAGGTAATCGGCAAACCATGCCGGGCTCATTTTATCGATCAGCTCGAACGGACCCCATTTCCAGTTGTAACCAAGGCGCATGGCGCGATCGACGGCTTCGATGTCGCCCGCGATATCGGGGGCATGTTGGACCGCGTAAGATAACGTCTTTGACATGACCGACCAGGCGTAGGTTCCTTCGGCGCTTTCGTGGGTGAACAACGCCTGAAGGCCCAACTTGCGCGACGCTTTCAACGCCGCCGGTTTGGGCCGCTTGGCCAATGCATAACTGCCATCCAGCAGGCTCATCACTTCTTTGTTGCGATCTTTATCCAGGCGGTAAAACCCGCCTTTGCCTTTGCGCCCGGTATAGCCGGCATCAATCATGGTTTGCAGCTGTTCGGGGGCCGGGCCCAGTTCGTGAAAGGCGTCGCCTTCGGGCAGGGTGTCTTCAAAGCTTTTAAGAACGTGCGGCATTAAATCCAGCCCCACCAGATCAAGCAATGCAAACACGCCCGTTTTAGGCACACCAATGGGGCGGCCCAGAACCGCGTCGGCTTCTTCAACGCCAATGCCCCGGCGGATGGCTTCGGTGACGGCACAATGCAGCCAGTAGGTTCCGATGCGGTTGGCGATAAAGCCCGGCGTATCGTTACAGCGAACAATGCTTTTGCCCATGTGACGGTCGGCAAAGTCGAGCACCTTCGCGACGGCGTTTGCGTCAGTTTCCGGTCCGGTGATGACTTCCAACAAGCGCATGTAACGCGGCGGATTGAAAAAGTGGGTAATCAGGAAACGGCTTTTCAGGTCATCAATCATGCCTTCGGTGAGGATTTCCAGCGGCAGGGTCGAGGTATTGGAACTCAGCACTGCGTCTTCGCGCAAGTGCTGCGCCAGATCGCGGTAAAGCTGTTGTTTGATATCGGCGCGTTCAATGATGACTTCGATCACCCAGTCACATTCACTGACACTTTCCAGATCGCCCTCAACCGTGCCGGGCTGGATGCGCTTGGCGAACGATTTGTGCATTAAGGGTGCCGGTTTGGTTTTAAGCATTTTCTTGATGGCGCCTTCGGCGGCACCTTCAACCACATCCAGCAGCAATACATCCGCGCCTGCGTTGGCGGCCTGGGCGGCAATGCCAGAGCCCATCACGCCGGCACCAATGACGCAGACTCTTTTAACCTTGTTCAATTCTGAGTTCATTTGATGCCCTCCAGCACCGTGGCGATGCCTTGGCCGCCGCCGATGCATTGGGTCGAAAGCGCCCACTTGCCACCGGTGCGTTTGAGAATTTGCGCGGCCTTGCCGGTGATGCGCGCGCCGGTCGCGCCTAACGGGTGGCCCAGCGCAATGGCGCCGCCATCAATGTTGATTTTGCTAACGTCCAGCCGCAAATCGCGGATCGATGCGATGGACTGGCTGGCAAAGGCTTCGTTCAGCTCAATCACGTCGAGGTCATCAACCGTAATGCCGGCGCGCTTTAAGGCTTTATTGCTCGATCCCACCGGGCCGATACCCATGATTTCGGGCTGGCACCCGGCGACGGCAAACGCGCGCACGTACGCCAGTGGTTGCAGATTGTTTTTTTCAGCAAAGGCTTCGGTGGTGACCAACACCGCAGATGCGCCATCGGTCAGCGGTGACGACGTGGCGGCCGTGACCGTGCCGTCTTCCATGAACGCAGGTTTCAAGTCTTTCAGTCCTTCAAGGGTGCTGTCGGCGCGGATGCAGCCATCTTGTGAAACCAGGCCGTCATCGGTCTGGATGGGGATGATTTCATCTTTTAGTAAACCATCTGCCTGCGCCTTGGCGGCTTTTTGCTGGCTGATGAGTGCAAAAGCATCTTGCTCAGTTCGATCAATGGCGTATTTACGTGCCACATTTTCCGCTGTTTCACCCATGCCCATGTAGGCTTCGGGCATGCGTTCCACCAGAGCCGGATGGGGCAGGGGATTAAACCCGGTCATGGGGATGCGGCTCATGCTTTCAACGCCCGCACACAGGTAAGCTTCGCCCGCGCCCATTTGCATGGCACCCGCCGCCATGTGGATGGCCTGCATGGAAGACCCGCAAAAGCGGTTGACCGTGACGCCACCCACAGCCAACGGCAGATCGGCCAGAAAATCGACCAGACGCGCAATGTTGAAACCCTGTTCGCCTTCGGGAAAGGCACAGCCCATGATCAGGTCTTCGATGGCGTTGGGGTCAACGCCGGTGCGTTCCATCAGGCCGCGGATCACTTGCGCGGCGATTTCATCGGGCCGGGTGCGCGCCAGTTCGCCCTTGAAGGCTTGCGCAAAAGGCGACCGGGCATAACCTGCAATAACGATGGGGACTGCGGGTGTGATTGCGTTCATGGGGTTAGCTCCTGTGCTTCTGATGGCGGTTCAAGTCGGCGAGTTCATGTTCAACGTCTTCTTGTATCTGGCGTACGCGCGCGGCCCAATCGTTGGCGGTGGTGGGCGAGGGGTTATCCTGGCGCGATTTAATTTCTTCAAGACTGAAGCCCAGTCGTTTGGCACGTAATATGGATTTAAGAGCTTCAACGTCCGCCGGGGTAAAACAAAGTGTGCTGCCGGCACGAAGCGGGGCTAACAAGCCGCGTTCCACATAAAGACGCACCGCGCGCTGCGTAACTTTTGTCAGCTCGGCCAGTTCAGATACTGAATATACTTCATTCATTTTGTGCCTCCTTGCCGGGCGGCTTCTTCGGCGACCAATTCTTTTTTCGAAAGTTTCCCGATCAGGGTCTTGGGCAGCTCGGTGCGAATTTCCACCGCTGCCGGGCGCTCAATGGGGTTCAGATGATCGTGGGCATAGGCCATCAACGCTTCTTCGCTGACCGTGGCGCCGGGTTTCAATGTCACAAACGCCTTGGGTGCCTCACCCCGGTAGTCGTCTTTGATGCCGATAACCACGACTTCGGCCACATCGTCATGGGTATACAGCGCATCTTCAACCATTCGCGGGTAAACGTTGAATCCCGAACAAATGATCACGTCCTTGATGCGGTCGGTAATAAATATGTAGCCTTCTTCATCTTCATAGGCGACATCACCGGTACGCAACCATCCATCAGAAATGACTTCGCGGGTTTCATCGGGGCGTTGCCAGTATCCGGGCATGACCTGGGGGCCGCGCACCACCAATTCGCCGCGCTCACCCGTGGGCATGACATTCGAAGCGCGTTCCAGATCGCGGATTTCAACCTCGGTCCATGGAAGCGCCATCCCGATGGAGCCCGTTTTATTTTCGCCGCTGGGCGGGTTGCACGTTACCACCGGGGAAGCTTCGGTCAGGCCGTATCCTTCGACCAGCACACAGCCGCTTTTTTTCTCAAACGAAAGTTTGACCTCGGGCGGAAGGGGTGCGCCACCGGAAATGCAATAGCGGATAGAACTGAGATCGAATTTATCAATCCCGTCAAACCCATTGATGGCGCCATAGATGGTCGGCACGGCAGGAAACAGCGTGGGGTGCTTTTCATCAATGGTTTCGAGAACCTGTTTCAGATCAAACCTTGGCAGCAAGATCAGTTCGGCAGCCGAGCCTATGCCTAAATTCATTGCCGCCGTCATGGCAAACACATGGAAAAACGGGATAACGCACAACATACGTTCATCACCCGGTTTGGTTTCACCCAACCAGATGCGCACCTGTTCTGCGTTGGCCGAAATGTTGGCGTGCGTCAACATGGCGCCTTTGGGAACGCCCGTGGTGCCGCCGGTATATTGCAGCACCGCGATATCTTTTTCAGGGTCGATGTCCACGGGCTTGGGGTCGTCTTTATCGGCCACCAGTAAGTCGAACGGCACATGGCCAAGGTCCGGTGGCACAAACGAGATTTCGGCGCGCTTGAAAATTTGCAACAACATACCTTTAACCGGGGGCAGGGCATCGGCCAGCGAACACACGACAATGGAACGCAGGCTGGTGTTGTGAAGCGATGCCGCAACCTTGGGATAGATCTTGTTCAGGTCCAGCGTGAACATCACCTCAACTTCGCTATCTTTGATCTGGTCGCGGACTTCGCGTTCGGTGTAAAGCGGGTTGAAATTGACCACCGTGGCCCCGGCCATCAAGGTGGCATAGTACGCAATCACGTAATACGGAGAATTGGGAAGGCACATCCCGACCCGGCTGCCTTTGCCCAAGCCTAAATCCTGCAACCCCCGCGCGGCGCGTTTAACTGTTTCAAGCACTTCGCCATAGGTCATTTTCGCGCCTAAAAAATCAATGCACGGAAGTTCCGGGTGCGCTGTGGCGATATCTGTGAAAATGTGCGTGGCTGCTTTGAACGTGGGCTGGTCATTCATGATAAGACCTCCATAATCTGTGGCTTATTTTGACTTACCTTCTGGGGTTTAACAGTTTGCACCCCGGTCACTCGGTCGATGAAGTTATCCAATGTGTCCCAAACCCCATCTTCGTTATCGCAAATCACACTATGACGGTGGCTTGGTACCCACCTCATCATGCAATCGGTGGCAATTTTCCCAACGATGGATTTTGCGCTGTCGGGGTGGACGACCTGATCATTCTCAGATTGAATGACTAGCACCGGCGATTGGATATCGGGCAGGCGGCGCTGCATTTCTTCAATCATCAAACGCAGTTCAAACAGTGCCGGAATGGGAATGGATGCATAGTTGATAAGGGGCGTTTCGCTGCTGTTATCGCGAAACGGCATGACTTCGTCGATCATGGGCAACCAGTGTGCAACTTTGTTGATGCTGTGGATTAACGGAATGAATGCCATTTTCCGGTCGCGGAATTCCACGGCCCCATTGATGCACACGGTTCCGGCCAACCCCTTTGGCCACTTGGCAGCATTGATCAACGCCAGCGAACCGCCGGCGGAAAACCCGATCACCACAACCTTCTCAGCAAAGGCGGAAAGAATTCTATAGCCGCGCTCGACCGAAGCCGACCAATCCGCGCCTTTGCGATTATGCAGGTCCCATGGTGAAGTTCCGTGACCGGCAAGGCGAACGCCCATGACGGCGATCCCGCGCGCACAAAGCGTGTCGGCATATTCCTGCCATTGGGCGGGGGAACTCAGAAGCCCATGAACCAGAAGCACGCCTATTTTGTGTTTGTCCTTGGGCAGCAATAAATAAGGCGCACCGCTTTTGGTCGCGGCTTCCTTGTTATTGATTTCGCTATACTTTGGTTGGTCAAAATGACGCCGGTTCCAATCCTGGGCGCGCAGTTCATCATCAAACAGGAACGACGCCAGTTCCTGTTCGCTGATATGGGGCGCATCGAGCAAGGCTTTGTCGACGGTTTCGCGCATTCCGCTAATCGGGGCGGCTTCGTTGGCATAAACCTGAAGCGGGTTGTTGATGCGTACTTGATCGATCCCGAAGTCATCCACAAGGGGGGTCAGGAAATGGTATGATCGGTTGGTCTTTCCCACCATGCCTGTGGATTTGGCCATGTTGAGGAAACGATTAAATTCAGGGCTATGGCCGTCGAGCAGGCCACGATAGCGATCCGGCCAATAGAGGCTTCGATGCAAATGCACGTCGCGCACCGCCTGAAGGTTTTTTAACGCCAGATACAGCGTTTTGTTAAAGGTCGATAAATCAATAGACATGCGCCCCTGTTTGACCAGCCGGAAGATCAGGTACGATGCCAAATGGCTAAGGTTAACCGTGATGCCGGTGTAAAGTTCTTTCATGGCCCGGTCACGGACGTTATCGATTTCCTGTGTGATGCATCGCGCCAGGAATTTATCGGGCAGGCTCGCGTCTTCCTGTTCGTGAAGGTCAAACAGTTCATCGAGCGAGCGGATTTTCCTGAAATACCGTTCCAGCATCAGGCGTTCCCACCAATGCCATTTTTTATCGGGCGTCAGGGGTTGGCCAAGGCGGATATCCATATCGGTATCTTTCAAAAGCAAATTGCCTTCGATCACCAATTCTTCAAAAAAGTTTTCACGCATTCCCTTTGATAAGAACTCAGCCGTGCGACTGAACGCATTTGCACCCACACGTAAGGGGTAAAACGTGATGGTTCCGGGAATGACGGTAGTTGGTTTACGCGCAGCCTTTAACAAGGCTGCTTCTGATGGCAAGCCCAATGATTTGACCCACCGCTCGATGCGCGCCGTGTCGCCGCGCTTTTCCAATGTCAGAATGCGGCTTTTGAATATTTCAAGGGTCAATGCCAGCACCGCAGCACCGCGATGGTGTTTGCGCCGGGCTTTTGCTGTTTGTGAATAGACGCTGAAATCGCCCTCGTCGTTCATCACCTTGCGGTCTTTGACCATGCCGCCTTCGGGAAAGAACACCACCTTGCGACCCCGTAAAATTTCGGCTGCCAAAAACGGCAACAAGCCGGGCATATTGTTGGGCACCACGCCGAGGCTGCGCAGGAAGCTGGATATGCGTTCATTGCCATCCAGAAGACGATGATCGGCGACCGCGCGGCAATAATCGCCAGTAGCCTGATGAATGATGTAGTGGGGAATGATGGTTTCAAACCGGGCGAAATGATTGAACAGGAAAATATCGCCCTGTTCTGTCAGGCCGTCGTTGTGGTGAACCTTGATGTTGAGGGCAAGTTTGTTGTGATAGGCATGAAACGTCCTGACACACCAGTCATAGGTGTTCTCGTTAATGTCGAAATTGTCAGGGTCCGAAGCCATATATGGGCGCCTCTGTGTGCCCCCCACGCATGACATATGGTGCGCTTTTTTTACGTTTGCGTCAAAAAAATCACCTTTGTGGGAATGGTCATACGATTAGGCTGTCAGGAAGGCCGCAAACGTGGTTCAGGCCGGAAAGGACAGGGAATTGGGCAGCAGCATGTTTTGGCTTTGGCGGACCTTGTCTTTGGCAAAAATGATTTTAACCCGGGTGCCCTGATTTTCAGTACTGACAATATTCAGTTTGCCGCCTAACTCGCCGACAATGCGGTTGACGATGGCAAGGCCGTGGCCGGTGCCAATATCGCCGTGGGGCGATACGGTAGACGTTGGGTCGTCGAGCACCTTTTCAATCTGTTCTCTGGTCATGCCGATGCCGGAATCGCGCACCACCATGATGAAAGCGTTTTCGGATTTATCTATTTCCGCCTGTATCGTGACCCGGCCGCCCTCGGGCGTAAACTTGAGCGCGTTGGATACCAGGTTCATAATCGCGCGATACATATCCTGTGGGTCGCCAACGATGTCTGGAAATTCGTTCTCAATGGTCGATTCAAGCTTGATGCCGCGTTCTTTGGCCTGGGCTGCAAACAGGTCACGGATTTCGCCCAACAACGCCGTTACATCAACAACCTGTTCTTTTTGCTCGATGCGGTCTTTCTCATGCTCGGAATATTCACCCAGCAGGGAATTGCAAATTCCCAACAGCCGATTGGCTGATTTATCAAGGGTCAGGGCATAGCCTTTATAGGTGTCGTTGCCCAATGGCCCGGCGGCTTCATTATTTATCAGCTGGATATAGCCGATCATGGCCGACAGCGGGTTTTTGATGTCGTGAACAATTTCGGAAATATCCTGGTAATGCTGCGATTCCATCAGCGTCTGGCGCTCAATGGCATCTTCCAGTGCGGATCCAGCGGCTTTAAGGGCTTCGTTTGTTTTGGTTTGTTTGGTCATTTGTGTGCAGCAGGGTTGCTCTTGGGTTGAACAGGGATATCCAAGTTTATCTAATGATATATATATGGCCATTGCCAAGCGATAAGAATAGACCAAGTTTCAACCATTGGCTTGTACTATAACTTTAGTATGTGGCCCTGAGATTTGGCGAGCCTTGATAGCACTGGAGCCGCAGCTTATTAACCACATGATAAATCATTAATTTTTCTTTTTCGGATATTTCCCGACCCTTTAACGGGTATCTCCCCAGGTCATAGACACTTAACCATTATATCTACGGCCAATCCGTCCCCGAACCAGCGGGCGCCCAGTTCCATTTCAAGAGCGGTGCCGCCGATCATTATGAGTCCAATAAAAAAGCGGTCGTATCAACAACGGCCGCTTTTTTATTGTTGGTTGTGTGGGGTGGTTCAGGCGACGCGGATCAAGCCACCCGAATTAAAGAAGGACGCTGCGTGAAGTGGCCTTCCAGATGGTCGAGCACAAAGTGTACGCTAGCACCAATGTCCAGCGTGCCGGTATTCACCGATAGTTCGGCGTTGGATGGCGTTTCGTAGGGCGCGCTGATGCCGGTAAATTCCGGGATTTCCCCGGCGCGGGCGCGTTTGTACAGTCCCTTGGGGTCGCGGGCCTCGCAGATCTCTAGATCAGAATCAACGAACACTTCGTGAAAGCCGTCGCCGATAATTTCGCGCGCCGCATCCCGGTCATCCTGATAGGGCGAAATAAACGCGGTGATCACCAGCGTGCCCGACTGGGCGAACAATGCCGCAACCTCGGCGATGCGACGAATGTTTTCGCTGCGGTGCTCAGGCGAAAATCCAAGGTCTGAGTTCAGTCCGGCGCGCACATTATCGCCGTCCAGAACGAAAGCCTGATAGCCCAGGCCATGCAGGGCATTTTCCAGCCCCACCGCGAGCGTACTTTTGCCGGAACCGGACAAGCCCGTCAGCCATAACACGCCGCCCTTGTGGCCGGTGCGGCTCCAGTGGTCCTCGGGTAATACGCCATGTTCGACCGTGTAAATGTTGCGCAGCTTTGCCGATGCGGCGCGTTCGTCTTTTAGGGTGTTCATTTTTATTAGCTCCAGTTTACAAGATGTTTTTCAGGTTCAAGATTAGGGGCATTGTGAATGCCGCATTCTGTTTTTGCGTGTCCGCACCAACGCCCGGCGCGAACGTCTTCGCCCGCGTCCAGTTTGCGCGTGCAAGGTGCGCAGCCGATGGATTTATAACCAAAGTCCACAAGCGGGTGGCGGGGCAGTTGTTTGAGCAGGAAATATTCCTCGATCTCACGCGCTGACCAGTTTGCCAGCGGGTTGACCTTGATTTGCCGCCCACTGCTTTCAGCTGATGTTAAATCGGATCGCGCATCCCCGTGAAAACGTTTGCGTCCGGTAATGATGACATCAAAATTGCGCATCGCTTGCCCATACGGTTCAACCTTGCGCACCTGGCAACAGCCGTGTGCATCGCGCAAGTGAAGATCGCCATCCGGGTCAACTGAGGAAAGAAGTTGTAACTGAGGTGTGTGGGTTTGCACATTGCTCAGGCCCAGATGCTGCGCAAGGGTGTCGCGGTATGAAAGCGTTTCAGCAAACAGCATCCCGGTATCAATAAAAATCACCGGGGTCGTAGGGTCGATTTCAGCCACAAGATGCAGCAGGACGGCAGCTTCCGCGCCGAAAGATGAAGAAACGGCGACCTTTCCCCTTAAAGGGCCTTGCAAAATTTCCTTTAGCAGGGCGCTTCCTTCAAGGGCGCGCCAGCTTTGTGCTGTTATGTATGCGCGCGCGGCGGTGATGCGTCTTGAATGCGTGCTCATTGGGCTGCCCCGGCCAATAGTCCACGGGCTTGCAAAATAAGATCTTCGACCGCGCGTTCCGCCTCAATTTGCCATTCACCAATGGCGCTTTCGGTGGATGCCAGTTCATTTTCACTTTTGAACTTCTGAACGGCGCCTTGAGCATGGTTCAACGATTGCAGCAGTTTCTGGTCAAGTGCCAAATTCCTGCGCACAGCGGCAAATACTTTTTCAGCGTCGCCACTGTCATTTTCATCCGCAATCACCAACAAGCGTCGCGCCGGCAGGATCAATGCAAGATTAGCGTAGGCGCGCGCATCTTCTCTTTTCCCCACCGATGTTGCGCGGCGTACGTTTTCCAACGCGACCTTGGCCAGATCGGAAAGGTGATCGGCAACCACGCTGCCTGCGGCGCATTCGCCGGTGGCGGTTTCGGGGGGATGAAACGGCTGGTCATCGTTCAGGTCGAACACCAGTTCCGCCTTGGCGCGCCCGGTCACGTTCAGCACCGGATCAATAATCGCGTTTAAGCCATCCTTGCCCAGTGCTTCGGCCCAGTCACGAACGCTGATCGATTTATCAAACGATGCACGGTAATCGTTAAGCAAAACGCGCAAAACCTCTTTCGCCAGTCGCGCAGGAACAAACGGCCCGGCAATGGCGTGCTCAGTTGGGCTTCCACCCAGGTGCAACTGGTAATGCGGTGCCGGTTTGCCGTCGATCTTCTTGGCAATGCCATGAAAGCCGATGTCGCCAATGTGGTGATGGCCGCAGGAATTGTGGCAACCGGAGATACGAATTTTCAAATGGGGTAAATCGCTGAACTCACCCTGCACATCCAGAATTTCACTGGCCAGTGCATTGGCATCGGTAATTCCAATGGCGCAGGTCGAGGTGCCAAAGCACGCGACCAGATCGTCCAGCGCGCCTTTGCGGCCACTGGCATCAAGACCCAGACGGCGCACGCCCTTGATAAATCCTTCAACCAAACCAGAATTCAGTCTAAGCGCAACAATGTTTTGATTGCGTGTCAGGCCCAGCTCAACCGCCCCGGCCTGATCGGCAAGGTCTGCTATGGCGTCCAGTTGTTCGGGTGAAACAATGCCCAACGGAATGTCGATGCCGACGCTGGTGTGGCCATCGGGTTGAAGCACCGGACCAAGCAGGCTTTGGGGCGCTTCATCAACGGGCGCGTCTGCGTTACCAGCCAGCTTTTGCCAAGGCCTGGAAGGGTAATCCACAATCTGGTCAAATTCGATCCGAACCATTTTTGCGAATTCGTCTGCACCGAATTTTTTGACGAGGAATTTCAGGCGCGAGCGGTTTTTGTTTTCTCGGTTTGAATGACGATGATGGACGCGGGCAACGGCTTCCTGAACAACAGGCAGATGTTGCGCAGCAATAAAGTCGAAAATCTCAATTGCGCGACGCGGATGCGTGCCCAGACCCCCGCCAGCCATAACACGAAAACCAGTGTTTCCATCTTTGGTGG
>DAOVVL010000111.1 GCA_030637205.1 Thalassospiraceae bacterium
AATCCATCTGCAATTCCATGACCCGGTCCGGGTCGCCCGCGCCTTCGTATAATTTGGGATCAGCCAGCGCCGCCTGAACTTCGTTCTTTTTGCGTTCCAGCCGTTTCACAAATTTTTCCGCCTGGTCGGCATCTTTTTTAAGCGGCGCCAGCACGGCGCGTCGCGCTGCGCCATCGCGGCGTTGTTCTTTTTTCTCTTCAGCCATAACCGGGGCGTTTTTGTTGTTTTTCTTGTTTTGTTTGGACGATTTTGGTTTTTCACCCCGCGCCTGCTGGCGGCGGCCCAGCAACCACGATCTATAATCATTAAGATCACCATCAAAGGGTTTCACCGCGCCGTCTTCGACCAGCCAGAACGTATCGGCGGTCAGCTCGATCAGGTGCGGATCATGGCTGACCAGCACCACCGCGCCTTCAAAACCGTTGATCGCCTGCACCAACGCCTCGCGCGAGACCACGTCCAGATGGTTGGTCGGTTCATCGAGCAGCAAAATCTGCGGCTTGTCGGCGGATATAAGTGCAAACGTGAGGCGCGCTTTTTCGCCGCCAGACAGATCGCCGACCTTGGTTTCGGCGCGGTCCTGAACGAACCCGAAACGCCCCAGTTGCGCGCGCACTTGCGGTTCGGTGTCGCGCGGACGCGCACGGCCCATCAAAATGTAGGGCGTTGCGCTCATGTCCAGTTCTTCGGTCTGGTGCTGGGCGAAATAGCCGACGCGCAATTTTTTGGATTTGTTCACCTTGCCCGATTGCGGTTTCAGGCGCGACGCGATCAATTTAATCAGCGTTGATTTGCCGTTACCGTTGGCGCCCAACAGCGCAATGCGGTCATCGTTATCAAGGCGCAGTTCGAGATTTTTCAACACCGGCTCACCGCCATAACCCACATCGGCCGCATCCGTGGTCAACAACGGCGATGCCAGCATTTGCGGTTCGGGAAAATCAAACGAGATAGAAGCCTCTTCGCGATCTTCGGGGATCGGCTCCATCTTGGCCAGCATCTTGATGCGCGACTGCGCCTGCTTGGCCTTGGTCGCCTTGTAGCGAAAGCGTTCGATAAATTTGTGAATGTGCGCGGTTTGCGCTTCACGGCGCTGGCGTTGCTTGGCGTTTAGCTGCAAACGTTCGCGCCGCGTCTTCTCGAACTGGTCATAGCCGCCCGTATAAAGTGTCAGCTTGCCATTTTCCAGATGCAGAATTTCACCCACAGAACGGTTCAACAATTCGCGGTCGTGGCTGACCATCAACACGGTGCCCGGATAATTGCGCAGATAGCCTTCCAGCCACAGGGTCGCTTCCAGATCGAGGTGGTTGGTCGGCTCATCAAGCAGCAACAGATCGGGCTCGGCAAACAACAGCGACGCCAAGGCCACACGCATCCGCCAGCCGCCGGAAAATTCATCGCACGCCTGTTGCTGGGCGGCGTCATTAAATCCAAGCCCCACCAAAATGCGCGCCGCGCGGGCGTGGGCGCTGTGGGCGGCCATATCAGACAGGCGCATATGAATTTCGCCAATGCGGTGCGGGTCGGTGGCGGTTTCGGCTTCGGCGGTCAAATCCGCCAGCTCCTTATCCGCCGCCATCACGGTATCGAGCAGGCTTTGTTTGCCGCCGGGCGCTTCCTGGCTGGTCATGCCGACCTTCCAGCGTTGCGGCAAGTGAATATGCCCGCCGTCGACTTCCAGCTCTCCGGCGATCATTTTCAACAGCGTCGTCTTGCCGGTGCCATTGCGCCCCACCAGCCCGACGCGGTGGCCGGGGTTGATGGTGGCATCAGTGTGGTCGAACAGGACCCGCGCGCCGATGCGATAAGTGATGGTATCAAGGCGTAACATGGGCTGCGGTGTATCACGGCCACGCCCAATAATAAAGGCAACATTGGAGGGTGATTTAAGGCTTTAATTCGATGCGCTGGCTGAAGACCTCATAATGGGTGGCGTCCGCATCATCATAACCAATGCGCACACGGCGCTTTTCCGCGACCAGAAAATATTCAACGGACGCTTGCAGCGTAACGGCCCCCGCCAGATCGCCCGCATCCGCCGCATATTCATACAGCCGGGGAACGCCGCGTTGAAGGCGCGTATCCCACAAATCAATGATAAACGGCCGCCACATGATGGTGCGTTTCATGGTGAATTGTTCTTCATCGATCACCCGGCCATCGGCCCCCAACAGGCGGATCGTGGCCACCAGATGGCGGTCCGGTGTGCCGGTAGGCAGATAATGCGCCGCGCCGGTGTTGGTGATGGAAAGCTGGAAACGCCGCGCATCACCTTTGGCTGAAAGCTCCGCAAGCTTGATGTCCAGGCCGCCCTTGACCATGGACGGATCATGCCCGCCGCGCCACAGGTGGCGGCGCACGGTGCGCACTTTGCCGTCTTCGACCAGCGCGCGCTCAACCCTGGGCATATGGCATTCAACACAACCCAGCCCCTTGGTGTCTTGGCGCACGATCTCACCGCTGTGGCTCTTGTTAGCGGAATTATTTTGAGACGCCTGAATTTCCGCCACCGTGCCACACGGCGGAAACTTGAAAAACGTATCCCACTTATCACCGCTCACCACATGACAGCGCGCACAAATCTGATTGGGGTCTGAAAGGGTCTCAACCGGATGCGGCGCGCCGTCGGTTCCCAGCACGCCGGTGATCTTTCCTTCGCGCAAATGACAAACCGTGCAGGTCACGCCTTCCTGTTGCAGGTCGAAATCAAAATCAGGATTGGGCTCTAAGATCGGGTCCCACCTGTCCGTGTCGCGAAACCCCAGCACCAGATTTTCCTGCTGTTTATCCAGCGGGATATGACAATTGAGGCAATTTTGCTGCGAACCGTCAAATTCATAATCGACCTGAAAATAAGGATCGGTCCACGCCTGCGCATGAATGGAGGTTTTCCATTCATCGAAAAATTCCTGATGGCACGATGCGCACCCTTCGGCGCTTAAGCTATGAATGTTTTCGGGCATTTTCTCGGTTGAGATGGGCAGCGCGAATGAATCCGTGATGACAAAAATATTCATTGGCCGCACCATCCGCCAGCCCAAAAACGCCACCGCTGAAACGGCGATGACCAACAATACGGCGCGGGTTTTTGATATTCGCATGGACCCATTGTAACCGATTGTGTGCTGGCTTGTAAAAATGACAGTTGTGGGCGATCCGCCCGGCTTGGGCTAGACTGCCCCCATGAGCCAAGCCCCCACCCAAGGTTGCGATTTTGAAATCAAGGGCCTGAAAAAGGCCTTTGATGGCCATGTGGTGCTGGACGGTATCGATCTGAAGGTGAACGTCGGTGAGATCATCGCCATCGTCGGCGGGTCCGGGTGTGGCAAAACGGTACTGCTCAACCTGATGCTGGGCCAGATGAAGCCGGACGGGGGAACGGTGTTGGTGGCCAACCACGAACAGGCGCAAGCACCGTTGGTGGATATACATAAAATTGATGAGCGCGAACTGGACGCCGTTCACACCCACTGGGGGGTGGTGTTTCAAAACAACGCGCTTTTTTCCGGCACCGTTTACGACAATCTATCGCTGTGGCTCGATGAGATTAAAAATATGGATCCTGAAGCCATTCGCCTGATCGCGGTCGGCGCACTGGATGCGGTGAGCCTGCCGTCAACGGATGAATTTATGGAACATTCCATCGACAGCTTGTCGGGCGGCATGGCCAAACGGCTGGCCGTGGCGCGCGCCGTGGCCATGGACCCGGAAGTTATTTTTTACGACGAGCCCACCACCGGGCTGGACCCCACCAGCGCCATGCAAATTCAGGACCTGATCGTGGCCACCCACCGGGTTGGAAATGATGCATCCGTCGGCACCACAACTGAACGCACCACCATCATCATCACGCATGACAAGGATTTGCTGAAACGCCTTAGCCCGCGCATCGTTATGTTATATGACGGCAAGGTTTATTATGATGGCGATCTGGAAGGCTTTGAAAAATCCACATCGCAATATATCCGCCCGTATTTCGATTTGATGCCAGCGTTGCAAAAGCGCACCGCGTAATCAGCGGTCCTAGTTTGGCCATATTTTCGGGTTCTACTCGCAATGAGGTTGGGGGCCGATTGCGACCCAATTGGGCGGCTTGTGACCCCCGTCACTGTTGATCGGGTGCTATGGTGGTTATACCTTTATTCAGCATTCACGATTTTTCGACAGGTATTTAAAAACGATGGCGAGCACTTATAAATTTTATCGAAAGTTCGCAGCGGCGGTCTTGTTCGCCGTGTTGTTGCCCGTGGGCCTAAGTGCGTGCGCCAGCCAAACCGATCAGAACATGAGCGCGCCAGCCACCCCCGAACAAGCCGGTATCTACGACGACGCGATTGCGCATTTTACCCAACTGACCCAGGACAAACCCGGCGAGATCGAAGCGTGGCTGGGTCTGGCGCGCAACCTGCGCTGGGCGGGGCAACCTGTTAGCGCGGCAGAAGTATTGCAAAGCGTTGGCAAAAGTTTCGATGGCCAAAGCGCCTATCTGGCCGAACTGGGCAAAGCGCGCATTGCCGAGGGGCGCATCAGCGAAGGCGTGACCCTGTTGGACCGCGCCACGGCGCTACAAAATGATGACTGGCGGCTTTATTCGGCGCTGGGCATTGGCAACGATTACTTAGGCCAGTACCCGCGCGCTCAGGATGCTTACAAGCGCGCACTGGAACTTTGTCCCGATGATCCGGCGGTGATGAACAACATGGCCATTTCGCAGGCCCTGTCGGGGCAGGTGGACCGCGCCATCCTGACGCTTCAAGCAGCCCTTGTGTTTGATCGCCACTCAGACAAGATCAGCAACAACCTGAAAATTTTCACCGATGCCCGCGACCTGTGTTCCCAGTGCGGCGCGCGCTATCTGCGCGATGGCGGGGCAAGAATTCTGGCAGCTGGTCTGCGCGGCACCGATGATATGGCGTCGTGCCTGCCTGAACCCGAATACACCAAAACCGCCACCGCCATGACCGAAGAATTAACGATCAGACCGTCGATCAACATCAAGGTCTATTTTGAATTTGATAGCGCCATCATCCGCCCCGAAGCCAGCACCACGTTAAACGATTTGGGCGATGCGCTGATATCCGACAACCTGATCAATTTCAGGTTCCAAATCGCCGGGCATACCGATGCGGTGGGACCTGACGCTTATAATCAGGACCTGTCCGAGCGCCGCGCCAATGCGGTACTGGATTATCTGGTCACCGAATTTGGCATTGATGCCACCCGGTTAGATACCGTCGGCCTTGGCGAAAGCCAGTTGCTGGACCCGCAAGACCCAGAAGGTGACGTGAACCGCCGGGTCCAGATTACGCGCCTCAACAAAATTTAAGAAAAAAATTTAAGCGCAATTTCATTCGCCCGGCAAAATCGCAAACCCCTGATCCACCAGTTCACCCAGAACCGCAATGACGTCTTTGCGAACGTGGTCCGCCGACATGACCGGAAAAGCGGTCGTGATCACGTCGACCATCTCATCAATGCTGAGGCCTTCATCCATCAATCGCCAAATAGAAGCCGCGGTGGGGTTGAGGTTATAAATGGTCTCGCCATCGGGATGGACCAGGAATATATCGCCTCCCACTTCACGAAAGGCTACGTCGGGGTGGTGCCCAACCAGCTTTTGCGCCGGATCAAAGGGTGCGTCGGTCAATTCAAACTTCTCCAAACTTTGCTCGAAGCGCGATGGCGGCGTCTTCGGTTCGTTCATACGTCAACCTGAAACCATCGGTTGCGCTAACAATTGCGTGCAGGGTGTCGAGCAGTTCCAGCGCGCTAATCTGGCGTCCCAAACTTCTGACGATGGTGTGCTTCAACAGCTCAGCTTCTTCAACAGGCAAGAATTCCACCTTTGCCCCGGCCTTTCGATCCAGCAACACCAGATTGCGGATCGGGCTTTTGCTTCCCAGTGGCGCCAGATGTTTGGCGCCCGGATCAACGTACATGAACTGATCGCTTTCAGGGCCAGCGTGTTCATCAATGTATGTGCGCGCACGGGGGCTGAGATCGCCCGGAAGGGGCTTGCGCAGGCGCGGCAAAAAACCGGGGGCGACGCCAAATGCAGGGCCACTATTCGTTGACGGTTCCAGGGCCACCATGTCGTCAGCATAAATGCGCTGGCCTTGCATCGCCAACAGCACCGCCAGCGTGCTTTTGCCCGCATGGTGGGTGCTGGGAAACAGGGTCAGGCCATCAGCGAATTCCACGGCCGCCGCGTGCAGCGCCAACAACTTGTCGGTGTCAGCTATATAGGCGCGTTTAAGATCCAGCAGCAGGTCGCACACCGCGTCCACCGGATCGACCAGCACCATTTTGCCGCCTTCCAGCCACGGCGAGGTGCGTTGGTAGCCACCATTCGTGCGCTCAATACGGATCAGTGGATCAGGCCCCGAACCCTGTGGTACTTCATCGAAATTCCAGCCGCGCACCACGTCGCGCAATATGGGCGCAAGGTTTTCAGCGCCGTCTAACGCCAGCGGGTTGTGGAGACCTTCAAATTTGAGCCACATGGCCAAAACCTTATCCCTGCCAACAGGTTAACTTTCATCTTCGGCCCACTTCGGCCTTCAAACCAAGGATAAAAATGCCCTGAACCTGAACGCTGGCTGAACAAGGGCTTCAGTGGTGTTTAAGCTAGGGTCTGGCATTGTGTGATCCATCGCACCTGAAAGGCACGAACTTATTTTTAGGCTGACCCTTCAGGCGCCACCAAATCAGCCCCCGGACCCACCGGAAAATATTGGAGAACACAAGCGATGAAGAAGCTTA
>DAOVVL010000070.1 GCA_030637205.1 Thalassospiraceae bacterium
AGCGTGGCCGCAATACGTTCCAGGCCGGTCTTGAGCAGTGCTTCAATATCACCCGAGGCCGCAAAATCGCGGCCCATTTCAGCTAGCAGGTCTAGTTGGTCTGTCAAAGCTGTTCCCCCGGCCTTTACACTGACATTAGCCCAAAATCTGGCGCTTTTTGCTGAGCCCCGAATCGAGCTGTTTTTTTAGTTAAATTCAAAAAATGAAATATAAGCCAATAATTTTTTTTACTTTTGTATGTAAGCCCAACTATTCAACATCACTTTAGTTGGAGTATTATTTCATAACACCTTTCATATTAAAGTGTAGTAGGAAGCAACAGAGGCAATTATTATTATTCTAATATGCATCAACGTGAATCTCTACTGTTTAACCCCGAAAAAGGGCCTGTTATACCCACTATTCGCTGACAACAAGATTGACACTTTCCCCCCGACATAATATTGAAGTTGCAGCATTTCCCTTAATATCCAAGGGTTAGTGCTTACTATTTTTCAAGGTAAGAACTAACTGGTTCGAGCCGGGACTTTAACATAACTATTTCGTCCGAAATGGGGAGGGACAATGAATACAGACGCACATGCCTCTGCGCATGCTCATCACTGGGAATGGAGCTGGGCTCCGATGGCCGTCGTGGCCGGGGTATTTTTCCTGGTACCCATCGCATTCTCCGGTTTCTTTGTATATGAAAACACTCTGATGACTGCCGTTGGTGCAGGTGTCGGTGTTATCTTGATACTTGCCGGTGTTGCCAAATGGGTCGATGAAGGCTTAACGCAAGTACCGCTGATTTCCGGCGTTGCAAACATCGGCCTTCCGATCTTTATCCTTTCAGAAATTTTCATCTTCCTGTCGCTGTTTGCCAGCTACTGGTTGATGCGCTTGGGGGTCGATTCATGGCCGCCCGCTGGAACACCAGAAATTAGCAAAACGATCCCGCTGATCATGACGGTGATTCTGGTTAGCTCGTCGCTGACCATGCATCATGCCGAAGCAAAGCTGGATCACGGTGATCGTTCCGCGTTCAATAAATGGCTGATTATTACCATTGTGCTGGGCACTGTCTTCCTGGGCTTCACGGCTTATGAATACAATCACCTGATCAGCGTCGGATTCATTCCGTCGACCAACATCTACTCGACGGCGTTCTATTCGATCACCGGGTTCCATGCCAGCCACGTATTTGTTGGTTTGGGGGCGTTTATTGCGGTGCTGTTGCCTTCGTTGGGCGGTCGCACCAACAAGACGTTTGTCACCTGTGTGTCGGTTTACTGGCACTTTGTTGACGTCGTTTGGTTCTTCGTCGCATCCCAGGTTTATTTCTGGTAAGCGCCAAAAGGAACAGACTGATCTCAATGTCCATATTAAAGACCCTTATAGTAGGTACCCTTCTTACCTGGGCTGTCGCCACACCGGCGATGGCCCAGTATGGGGGACCCGTGCCTATTTCGGATATTGATCCCGATGTATTTCTGATTGATGAAGGCCGGTTCCTGGGCAAAAAGGCACTTTCCGATTTGCCCTTGGTTGATGCTTCTGGCCAGCCGTTTACGCTGGCGCAAAAGCTCGACAAACCGACCGTTCTGGTTCTTTCCTACTTCACCTGTGATGGCAGCTGTTCTGTTATCAATCAGGATCTGAAAGCCCAACTTGAAGGCATCAAGGATTTCAGTCCGGGCCGCGATTTCAACGTCGTGACCCTGTCGTTTGATAAAAACGACACCACTGAGACCCTCAATACTTTCAAGACCGGCCTGAAGATGCCTGAAGTTATGAAGCAAGGTTGGACGTTTGGGACTTTCAAAAACCCGGACGACATCAAAAAATTTACAGATAACATCGGATTTACATATTTTTGGTCACCTCAGGATCGGGCGTTTTTCCATCCTGGGGCATTTTTGTTCCTGACGCCCAAAGAAGGGCGTTTGGCGCGTGTTCTTTATGCCTTAAACACAGGCTCTTTAGACGTGAAGCTTGCGGTTCTCGATGCCAAGGGGGGTAACTTTAAACCTAACGAGATTATCGATTACGCCGTGAGCCTTTGTTACAGCTACAACTACAAGGAAGGTAGGTACACCTACAACATTCCTGCGTTTGTTGGCGCTGGTTCACTGACCCTTGGGGTCACATCATTTGCTGTATCCGTTCTGGTGTTCCGCCGGCGGAGAAAAATGAGGGAGGTCCATTCATGAGACTATTAACAGCAACCATCACCATGGCGACGACCGCTATGTTGTCGACACAGGCTTTTGCGGAAGGCAATCTTGCCAACCCACCTGCCGCATGGGAAGAACTCTGGAATACGGTGATGCTCGATATCACCATCATCGGCGTCATATTAGCAGTCGCCGCTGTCTGGATGCTTTTCAAGTTCAAAGCCACCAGTCCCGAACAAGTTGGCACCGCCAAAAAGCTTACCGCGGTGCAGGCCATTTCCTGGGCACTTATCCCGGCCGCTATCTTTATGGCCGATGACTTCTATCTGGCCGCTAAGGGCTGGACGGTATGGAACGATTACCGTCGCGTTCCGGAAAACGCTATGGAAGTCAAAGTGACCGGTTACCAGTGGTACTGGGAATTTGAATACGAAGATGGCACCGTCACAGACGAACTGGTTATGCCCGTCGGCCAACCGGTTGTTCTGCGGATGACTGCCGAAGACGTGATCCACGACTTCGGCCTGCCGCATTACCGGGTTAAGGAAGACGTCATGCCCGGTCGCATTACCTACATCTGGATAAATCCAATCGAAGCGAACGAAACGATTGTTCAGTGTGCCGAGTTCTGCGGTGATGCCCATTCAGATATGTGGACTTCCGTTCGTGCTGTTCCACAAGCTGAATTCGATGCCTGGCTCAGCGCCAGTGCGGAGGAATCAGACTTCGATATCGACGAATGGAAAGCATCTTGGACAAAATCTCAAATGACAGCAGCGCGCTAAGGTTTTGTGCCGTGCTTAGAAGGAGAGAAATAAAATGAATACACCTAGTGCAACCGCAGGACATGCTGCGACGCCCGCTTGGAAAGAGTGGCTCTATACCACCGATCACAAGCGTATCGGCGTGCTGTACCTGATCGGCTCAATGGCGGCGTTTGGCGTCGCCGGGCTGATGGCCATTATTATCCGTCTTGAACAGATGGATGTTGGCATGCAGTACATCTCTTCGGGAACCCAGTATAACGGCTTCCTGTATTTCCATGGCGCTGCCATGATCCTGGCGTTTCTGATCCCGGGTCTTACTGGCTTTGCCGCAAACTATTTCCTGCCGCTGATGATTGCCGCCAGGGACGTGGCAGTCCCGCGCATCAACGCCTTTAGCGTTTGGCTGTTCTATTTTGCCATCGTGCTGGCGCTGCTGTCGTTCGTGATTCCTGACGCTCCGGACATCATGTGGACGGGCTATCCGCCGTACTCAATCACCACCGCTGCGAACACTTCGTTTTACGTGTTCACGGTTCACCTGCTCGGCTTCTCTTCGATCCTGGGCGCTGTGAACTTCTTGGTGACCGTGATCTACATGCGCGCACCCGGCATTGGCTGGAACCAGTTGAACATCTTCACCTGGACCACGATTGCCGCGTTTGTTCTACAGCTCATCTTCATCCCGGTGCTTGCCGCCGCGGTGACCCTGTTGCTGTTTGATAAATACCTGGGCACGCACTTCTACGATCCGGCTGCTGGCGGTGACGTCCTGCTGTATCAGAACCTGTTCTGGTTCTACTCGCATCCGGCTGTGTACGTGATCTTCTTGCCGGCGGTAGGCATCTTGTTTGAGATCCTCACCACCATGTGCAAAAACCAGGTCTTCAACTACAAGGCCGCAGTTTATGCCGGCATCTGGGGTATCGTCGGTATCGCCGGTATCGTGTGGATCCATCACCTGTATGTCACGGGCATGCCCGATTGGCTTCGTTTGGGCCACATGGTCACGACGCTGCTGATCTCGGTTCCGGTTGGCATCTTGACGCTGTCGATGTGGGGAACGCTGTACAAATCAGCCATCACCTACAACACCGCGATGATGTATGCAGTTGCGTGTCTGTACCTGATCTTGATTGGTGGCCTGACGGGCATTCCACTTGCCCTTCCGTCCTTGACGATCCACCTTTCGGAAACAGCTTTCGTAATGGCGCACTTCCACTTCATCATGGCGTTGTTTGCAGCTTTCGCACTGTTTGGCGGCATTTACTACTGGTTCCCCAAGATGACCGGTCGTTATGCTGACGGCGGTTTGGCAACCACTAGCTTCTGGCTCAACTTCATCGGTGTGAACGTGACCTTTATTCCGCTGTTCATCATCGGTGTTGAAGGCATGCCGCGTCGCTATTGGGATTACCAGATGTTCCCGCAGTTTGACGGGATGCACGAGATTGCTACCTACGGTTCGTTCATTGTTGCCGCGGGCATGTTGTTGCAGTTTGCCAACTTCATTTACGCTGCAGTTGCAGGTAAGAAGGCACCGCTCAACCCATGGAACTCTCAGTCCCTTGAGTGGACCCACACCCAGAGCCCTCCGGGACCTGGTAACTTCATTGATGACGTTGTCGTTGATGAAAACTGGTCTCCTTACAACTACAACAAGGACTAAGTTCTAAGCCTTAAAAACTGAAAGCGGGGGTTGGCAACGACCCCCGCTTTTTGTTGCTTATTTTCTCCCCAAAACCCGCCGCCAAGCTTGCGCCAAAGCGCCCCTGCGGCTATACCATCATCAACCAATTACCCCACCCAGAGGAGGGTGCCATGGACCCCGTAACACCAAACGACAACCCGGAAAACCAGCCGGAAAATGCACCCAAACCGCCCAAGGGACGGATGCTGTTTATTGTCGCCATGCTGGTACTTATCATGATCGGCTTTTACGCCGGCACCTTTTACAAGATCAGCGTATACGGCGCTTAAAGCTCGTCGCGAAAGGCAACCGTGCCCATGTTCGACATCACGATCATTCCGCATATCAATGCCGTGATTAATGTAGCAACGCTCTTTCTGCTGATTGTCGCACGCGTTGCGATTAAATCGGGAAACGAACTGACGCATCGCAAAGCGATGATCGGCGCGCTGACATTAGCCGTGCTGTTCCTGATTTTTTATATCATCTATCACATGAATTCAGGTCTTGCGAAATTTGGCGGCGAAGGCATCGTGCGCACGATCTACTTCACCATCCTGATCGTTCACGTGGTGGGCGCGGCGTCTATTATGGTGCTGGTACCGATGGCCGCATGGCGCGGCTTCAAGGCATGGAACGACCCTGACGCACGCCCCAAACACAAAAAGATTGCGCGTTGGGCGTGGCCGGTCTGGACCTTTGTTGCCGGTTCCGGGTTTGTGGTTTACGTCATGGCGCTGCATATCTGGCCTTATCAGGGATAATCACACATGGTGCAAACGAGCCCGTTAATGGACCGACTTGGCCCGGCGCTGGATGATTTCACGGTGCGCAAGGGGCTTTACCAATGGATCATGCTGGGCATCAGCGCCATCGCCATTGCCGGGGCGTTTGCATTGTTGCTGGCATTTTCACGCGTGCCCGGCATTCAGGATATTTTTCCGTGGCCGCTCGACTTTTTCAAAAAAGGTCTGGTGGTTCATGTGGTGTTTTCGTTTGTGGTTTTTTTCCTTTCCGTGTTTGCAGCCGTCGCGCACATCGCGGCGGCGCGCCTTGGAAACGGCCAGCCGAAATTTCCGACCTTTGGATACGCAGCGTTTCGCCTGACCGTGGTGGCGTTTGTATTTTTGTTCGTGCCCGCGTGGATGAACAAAGGCGAACCGATGCTCAACAACTATGTGCCGGTGATTACCGATCCGCTGTATTACATGGCGCTGTTGGCGTTGGGCGTGGCCATGGCGCTGCTGGCGTTGCGCGTTCTGCTGAACATTCCGGGCCGTCCGAAAGAACATGGTCTGGGCATGGACATCCTCACCTTGTCGGGCGTCGCGGCATCGGTGTTTTACCTGTTTTCGTTTGCCTATGTCTTGCTGGCATGGAACCAGCTGGGCAGCCCCGGCGGCGCACCTGATCATCAATACAACGAAGAACTGTTCTGGGCCGGCGGCCACGTTTTACAATTCGTCAACGTTGCCATCGTCATCGCTGCGTGGTGGGCGGTGGGTGCCGCCGCTTTAGGCCGCGCGCCCTTTTCGCCGATGATCGTCGTTGCGTGTATGGGCGTTCTGGGGCTGGGGGTGGCGATCACACCGGCCTTTTACGTGATGTGGGAAAGCTTCAGCGCCGGATGGCTGATGGCGTTTAGCGATCTGCAATACGTGTTTGCATTTGCCACCCTGCCGGTGGCAATGGTGGCTTACAAAGGCTTAGGCGCAATAAAGCGCGAGCGCCCTGATTTGCCGTTTCGCGACCCCGGCTTTCTGGCCGTAACCCTTAGCCCCATCGTATTTGGCATTGGCGGCGTGATGGGCTTGTTTGTTGACGGCCAAGACACCCGCACCCCGGGTCATTACCACGCCATGATCGCGGGCGTGACGCTGGCGTTCATCGGGCTGTATTTCAATATTTTCATGCCGCTGATCCGGCGCAAGATTGCACATCGCAAGCTGGCGTTTGCCACCGTGTGGATGTTTTTCCTCGGCCAGGGCATTGCCGCCATCGGCCTGTTTATCGCCGGGGGCCACGGCACGGCGCGCAAAGTGGCCGGGGCCGAACAGGGGCTGACATCGCTCGGCGCCAAAATCGGCATGGGGCTAAACGGCGCAGGCGGGCTTCTGGCCGTGATCGGCGGGGCCTTTTTTGTGTGGATTATCGCCTCGGCCCTGCTGAAAAACCCGGAACAGAATTGAAATCGTGGTATAAAAATCCCACTTAAATAAATAGAAATCACCGAAGGATCAGGCACCCGTGGCCGACCCCAAAACCGACAGCACCGCCGAAAGTACTGAAAGCCCCGATGCCGCCCAACCAGCGGCAAACAGCGGCGCTGAGAAGTATCGCTTTCGCGTTGCCGATTACGCCAACCTGTTAAAGCCGCGCGTGATGTCGTTGGTGGTATTTACCGCCTTTACCGGCATGGCGCTGGCACCCGAACCCATTTCGTTCTGGAAAGGGCTGATTGCGACCCTCTGTGTTGCGATCGGTGCCGGTGCATCGGGCGCGATTAACATGTGGTATGACCGCGATATTGACCAGCACATGGTCCGCACACAAAAGCGCCCCATCCCGGCGGGCAAGATCGAACCCAATCAGGCGCTGGTGTTCGGCGTGGTGCTTTCGATCATTTCCGTGGTGGTAATGTACTATGGTGTGAACAGCCAGGCATCGGGCTTGTTGCTGTTCACCATTTTGTATTACGTGTTCCTGTACACCATGTGGTTAAAGCGCACGACCCCGCAAAACATCGTGATCGGCGGTGCCGCCGGTGCGTTCCCGCCAATGATCGGTTGGGTCGCGGCCAGCGGTTCGTTCAGCCTCGAAAGCGGCATCCTGTTTGCCATTATCTTTTTGTGGACCCCGCCGCACACCTGGGCGCTGGCGTTGTTCCGTCATGGCGATTATGAAAAGGTCGGCGTGCCGATGATGCCGGTCGTCGTCGGCAGTCATAAAACCAAGATCCAGATGCTGATCTACACGTTGTTGCTGGTGCCGGTCACGTTGATCCCCGGCCTGATCGGGCTTTCGGGTCTTGTCTATACCGCAGCCGCGTTGGTATTGGGCATTGTGTTTTTGTATCACATCGTCAAGTTGCTCAAGGATGCAGATGACAAACACGCCAAGCCGACATTTTTGTTTTCGATCCTGTATCTGTTTTTGATCTTCTTGTTTTTATTGGTCGATATGGTGGCGTTTTTCCCGCTGCCGATTTAACGATGCACAAAACGCCATACCTTGAACTGGAAGACCGTTTCCGCCGCATCCACGCATTGGGCGGGGCCCAGGGAATCCTGCATTGGGATATGTCCACCATGATGCCGCCGGGTGGTGCTGAAAGCAGGGCCGAGCAAATGGCCGTGCTGGCATCGGTTAGCCATTCCATGATGACCGATCCGGCCATCCCCGACCTGCTCAGCGGCGCCGACGCCAACACATCATTAGATACCTGGCAGCAGGCAAACTTAGCTGAAATGCGTCGCGGCTGGGTGCATCAGGCGGCGCTGGACAGTTCGCTGGTTGAGGCGCTTTCGCACGCATCGTCCAAATGCGAAACCAC
>DAOVVL010000125.1 GCA_030637205.1 Thalassospiraceae bacterium
CCGCATCCAGCGCCAGCAAGTTTGCGCTCAAAGGCTCAAGGCCCCGGCGGGCAAGCCCGGCGTCAAACGCTTCGGGGTTTTCGCGAATGGCGCGAATGTCGTGCATGGATGTTTAAGCCCCCGCTTTAGGTGTCAGATTTTTTAGCCGCGACTTGTTGGTCGGCTTCCGCTTCGGCCTTGGCTTCTTCGCTGTCTTCCTGTTCGGCTTCTTTTTTATCACCGTTATCGTCATCAGGATCATCGTCTGGCGAATCTTCACCATTGTCGCGCTCTTTGGCTTTCTTTTCTACCAATGCGACCGACAGGATCGAAATTTCGTAAAGAATGATGGTCGGGACCGCCAGACCGATCTGGCTGATCACATCGGGCGGGGTCAGGATGGCGGCGGCGACAAAGGACGAAACCACGGCGTAGCGGCGTTTGGCGCGCATGCCCGTGGCCGTGACCATTCCGGCGCGGCCCAACAGGGTCATCACCACCGGCAGTTCGAAACAGATGCCAAAGGCAAAGATCAGGCGCATCACCAGCGAAAGATATTCGCTGACCTTGGTTTCAAGCTCGATGGGCAGGCCACCGGCGCCGGTCAGCGATTCAAAGCTGATGAAAAACTTCCACGCCAGCGGAAAGATATAATAATAAGCTAGCGCCCCGCCGAGAAAGAACAGCACCGGCGTCGCCACCAGAAACGGCAACATGGCGCGGCGTTCGTCCTTATAAAGACCCGGCGCCACAAACTTCCAGAACTGAAGGGATATGAACGGGAACGAAAGAAAAAGTGCGGTGAAGAACGAAACCTTGATGTTGGTGAAAAAGGCTTCGTGCGGCGCGGTAAAGATCATGCGCCGGTCAGTGCCCTGTTCATTCAGCACATCGGCCAGCGGTTGGGCAAGGAATGAATAGATGTATTCGGATACGCCATAACAGGCGAAAAAAATGATGATCAAGGCGACGAACGAATAGATCAGGCGCTGGCGCAGCTCGATCAAATGCGTGATCAGCGGTGCCTTGGGTTCTGCGCTTTTGGCGACGGCTTCGTTCACGCTTGTTTATCCATTTCAGCTTTATCGGCTGCAGGTTGCTCTGTTGCGGGGGCCGGTTCTTCTGCGGCGGGCATCACGTCATCATCCAACGGTGAAACTTCTGCACCTGAAACCGGTATCGATTTTTGTGGTTCCGGTTGGTTTAGAATTTCAGGTCCGTCTTCAGGCGTTTTCATGCCTTCCGCTTCATCGTCCAGCGCATCAGGATCCATATTCAGGTTTTTGGCGATCTCGCCATCGGGATCGATATTTTTTTCAAGCTCGGATTGCAGGTCCAAAGACTTCGCATCCATGATCTGGTTTTTGATGTCGTCGAGTTCGGCTTCGCGGACCATTTCGTTGATGCCGCCCTGAAATTCACGCGCCAAGCCGCGCGCCTTGCGAATCCATTGGGTAATGGTGCGCACCGCTTGCGGCAAATCCTTTGGCCCCACGACGATGAGGGCCAAGATGCCGATAATAAAGATTTCCTGCCAGCCGATATCGAACATGGCGAAGACCTATCAACCCAGATGCAAAGAGGAACGAAGGGAGTGACGCGCGTTTAAGGCCAAATGGCCGGGCGCGCCGACAAATTCAAGAGCTTGAAGACTTGTCTTCTTCAGCCGACTTGCTTTCAGCCTTTTCCTCGATGGACTGTGCGTCCTCGCCTTTGGCCTCGACGGAGTCTTCTTCCTTGAGGCCGGTCTTGAACGAACGCAGCCCTTTGCCGAAGTCACCCATGAGGGCCGAAATTTTTCCGCGGCCACCAAACAGCAGCAGCACGATGGCAAGCACCACAACCCACTGCCAAATACCAGTCCAACCCATTGTTTTTTCTCACTTGTTAAAATTGGTCAAATACGAGGGCGGATAATGACAGATTGGCGCAAATGGGGCAATCCGTGCCATCCATCGCTGAGCCAATTCCGGCTTCCGCCCGGTCCGACCTTCATATAGAGGGCAGATCATCTAATCAAGGGAATATGGCCCAAATCAAGGCTGAATAACGGATTTACCTATTCTTCTTCGGTGTCTTCTTCTTCAGGATCTTCGGTTTCGCGCTCAATCGCCTGGGCGGCGCTTTTCACGGCGGCTGCCACCGCGCCCATCGCATCATCGAGCGCGCCTGAGCTTTGGGCGCTCATCGGCTCTTTTGAGGCCGCTTGTTCACCAGTTGCCGCCATCGGCCCGGTTTCACCCCCGGTGTCGCCACTGTAATCTTCGCCCAGGCTGTCGTCGTCTTCACGATCGGCAGGAACGATTTGCGCTTCGGTGATTTCGATGTTGGCCGCGTCTTCTTTCGCCGTGATCTCGCCACGTACGCTGTAGGCTTCGATGGCTGGGCGCGCATCCAACAAGCCCATGGTGCGCAATTCCTGCAATCCGGGTAAGTCCTTGACCGTTTCCAGCCCGAAGTGATCGAGAAACTCATCCGTGGTGCCCCACTGCATGGGGTGGCCGACCACGTTGCGCCGACCGCGCGGCTTGATCCAGCCTTCATCAAACAAAAGATCAAGCGTGCCTTTGCTTAAACTGACGCCGCGCACTTCTTCGATCTCGCCACGGGTCACCGGCTGGTGATAGGCGATGATGGAAAGGGTTTCGATGGCTGCGCGCGACAGCTTGCGCCCGACCTTGATCTCAAGATTTAACTGCGGACCCAGTTCGGATGCGGTGCGAAATGCCCACATGCCGCCCCGGCGCACCAGATGAACGCCGCGATCTTCGTAAAAGGCCTTCAACGGTTTCAGCAATGCCTTGACGTTGGCTTCTTCGGGCAAGCGTCTGGCCAGCATCCGTTCCGCAATAGGTGCGCTGGATGCAAACAAGACCGCTTCCAACAAGCGCAGGTGTTCGGGGTCAATGTCCGCGTCTTTCTGCTTTTCAATATCGTCGTAGCTGTCTTCGGCCATGTCGTCGAAATCGGTTGATGCGTCATCAGCGGGCGCAGCTTCAACCTCTGCACCTTCGGGGGCTTCTACAGCGTTGTCTTGATCGGTTGTGTTCATATCAGTTGGTTTCGTTACCGTTTGTTTGGGTGGGTTCATCGGGTTCAGTGTCTTCTTCCAGATTTTCGGGCGCGTTCCAGCGATCCGTGGTTTGCAACTGGATCGGGCCAAAGGTTCCGTCCTGGCGAATTTTTATGCGCCCCGACTTGGCCAGTTCCAGCGCCGCACCAAACGTGGTGGCCATGGCCGAACGCCGCGTTAACGGATTGGTCAGGCTGTCGGGCAAAAATGCGAACAGGTTCTGCCAGTCCGGTGAAAAGCCGATAAAGTTGCGCAGGCGGTTGATGGCGTCTTCCACGGAAAGCAGGTCCCACGACGCTTCGATATGCAGGGTTTCGCCTTTTTGTTTGCGAAGCTGCTGAAAGGCATAGGCCGAGATCAGGTCGTGGAGATCGGATTCAAATACGGTTTTGATGGATGTCTTGAAATTTTCCGGCGCACCTCGGGCGAAGAAGTCGCGCTTGAGGCGTTGGCGATCCATCAACTTGGTGCCGACGTCTTGCATGGCTTCCAGACGGCGAAGCTGGAATTGCAACGCCGCTGCCAATTCGGCCCCGGTGGGCTCTTCTTCGGTGCCAAGATCGGGCAACAACAGGCGCGATTTCAAGTAAGCCAGCCACGCCGCCATCACCAGGTAATCCGCCGCCAGTTCCAGATTGTGCTGACGGGCTTCGGTAACAAAGCCCAGATACTGGTCGGCCAGGTCAACAATGGAAATATGGATCAGGTCAACTTTTTGCTCGCGCGCCAGCGTCAGCAGCACATCTATCGGGCCTTCATAGCCTTCCACATCAACCATAAAGGGCGATATGGACGGCCCTTGCGGAAAGTCGTCTTCTTCAAAGTCCGGAATGTTGGGTTCGTCAGTTTGCATCAGGTCTCTTTGGGGGTCTCAGGTGATCTCTCAGAGGGGCTCAGTGGCGAAATGGCTACGTCAGGTTAATCCGGTCAGCCACGCGATCGCATTTACGAGCACTTCGGCAGGACCCCCTACAAGCCACCACAGCACGTTGAGGTCAACCCCGATCTTGCCACCGATCCACGGCAGGATAAACAATGCGAAGATAATAATCAGAAAACCGCTGCGCTCAAGCCTTGAAAGTAGGCCCGAAAAGGGCTGGGGCAGCAGGCCGACCGCGATGCGCCCACCGTCCAGCGGCGGCAATGGCATCAGGTTGAATATCGCCAGGATCACATTAATATGCATTGAAATCAAAAGGTTAGAGGCAATCCATCCAATATATTCCTGTGGCAGATAGTACGCCCAGTTCAACAACCACGCCGAAATGATCGCCAAAAGGATGTTGGTGGCGGGTCCGGCGGCGGCGACTAAAATCATGTCGCGGCGGGGCCGGCGAAGGGCCATAAAGTTCACCGGCACGGGTTTTGCGAATCCAAACATGTATTTCCCGCCCGACGCCAACAGCAGCATCACCGGCATCAGAATCGTGCCAAACAGGTCAATATGGCGAAACGGGTTAAAGGTCACGCGCCCCATGCGCTTGGCCGTATCGTCGCCGAGCTTCCATGCCACCCAGCCGTGGGCTGCTTCGTGGAACGTCACCGCCAGCAAGATCGGCACCACCCAAACGGATGCCTTGATCAGGACGCTTTCTAAATCAAAATCAAACACGTCTCAATTTATCCTTTAATCGGCCAACAGCGCATCAAATCGAGCGCGGCCTGCATCTTCATCAAACGCATCCGTATTGTCGGCCTGATGACTTTTAAATTTCCCCAGTGCAAAGCGTGCATACTGTGGCCCGGTTAAGGTCGATAGGCCATTTGCAACTTCCACCATTTCATCCATCGAGCCATTGCAGTGAAGCACTGCATCGCATCCCGCCGCAAGGGCCAGGGTCGTGCGGTCCTTGAACGATCCGGATAGCGCCCGCATGGAAAGGTCGTCCGAGATCAGGAAACCGTGAAAGCCAATTTCTTTTCGGATCACGTCTTTGATCACTTTTTGCGAAAACGTTGCGGGCAGGTCGGCATCGATGTCGCCATAGATCGCGTGTGCGGTCATCGCCCATGGTGTGTAATTTAAACTCCTGAACGGTTTGAAGTCGGTTTCGCGCATCTGAAATCGATCAGCGTCCACGCGCGGCAGTTCCTTGTGGCTGTCGACCTTGCAGCGCCCGTGACCGGGAATGTGTTTGATAACCGGGACCACGCCCGCGTCCATCAGACCATCGGCAAACGCGCCTGCCAGTTCAATGATGGCGTCAGGCTTGAGCGCAAAAGCGCGATCGCCAATTATGGGATCAGCGCCAGGGCTGGGAATATCCACAACCGGCGCACAATCAACCGTGATGCCCAGCTTTTGCAGGTCCGTTCCGATCAAGGTGCCGCCTAAGCGCGCGGCCTCGATGCCCTGATCCGCGTTTGCTGCATAAATTTCGCCATACCTTGATGCGGGCGGATAGGCCGGCCAGTGGGGCGGGCCTAAACGTTGCACCCTGCCCCCTTCCTGATCAATCAGTACCGGCGCATCTGCACGACCAACGCATTCGCGAAAGCTGTCAACCAATGCACGTACCTGATCGGGCGTATCAATATTGCGGGCAAACAAAATGAAGCCCAGCGGGTCTGTCTCTTTATAAAAAGAAAGCTCAACGGAGGTCAGCTCCAACCCGGCGCAGCCAAAGATGGCGGCCCGTGGACGCTGTTTTGCTCCAGTTGCTTCAGGGGGCGACAATCAAGCACCCCACCTTGCGTTTGGCAAGTTCTGCACAATGTGCTTGTGCCGCAGCCTTGTCCGCAAAATAGCCGCCGCGCACACGAAAGAATATTCCCCGAGACCCCAGATCTGCGCGCTGGATCACCACTTCAAGACCGCCCAGAACATCACTGTTGGCCTTGGACAGGCGCGCCCATTCGGCCTCGGCTGATTCCCGGGTGCGCACCGCAGAAAGCTGGATCAGCCAGCCACTTTTCGCAGACTGCACGGAGGGCGGTGGCGTTGTCGGTGCGGGTGCGATCACCGGAGCCTGTTGGGCGGCTGGCGGTTGGGGGGCGACAGGCGGCGGGGAAACTTCAGCGACCGGGGCTGGCGGTATGGACACAGGTGCAGCGGGGGCCGCTGGTATCGGGGCCGCTGTGCTCTCGCCAACCGGGCTGCTAGGCGGTTTGATCGGGGTTTCGGGCGGCGGTAACAGGCGTTCAAACTTGGGCGCGCTATCAGACCCATCGAGGCTGCCATAAACCAGCTTGTCGCGATCGGGGACCGCCATGCCACCGGGATTATCCGGGCGCGTCTTCA
>DAOVVL010000119.1 GCA_030637205.1 Thalassospiraceae bacterium
CCCACTTGCATTACTAAAGTGCGCAGATGCTTCGTAGCTTGGCTTCACAAAATCATTCATTTCATGACATGACGTGCAAAACTCATTTGTGCTGGTGGCTTCGAGAACGCCACCGGATGCAAAAACACCCACCATGCCGATTAGGATTCCGCCAAACACAGCCAAACCCATCGGCCCGAAAGCTTTACGAAGCCATCCGCCGCGCGGTTTGTTTTCTGAACTTTGTTCGGGTGTTGTCATTTGAAAAATGCCCCCGCAGCACAGCGACTTAACCGGAAAGCTTGTGCCCGACGAAGCCAATATATCCGTGGTTCGCAGCAACGCTTAATTGTACACCGATTTTAGTATAAAATAAAGTGCATATAAATAAGCTGCTGGAAATTCGGCATGTTAAACTCACATAAACGCCCTGGAATTTCCTACTCGGCCGCATCATCCAAAACGCTGGGGCTGGATGGCACTGCCTTGAGATGAGAAATGATGTGATCGGCAACGGCGCTCACATCATCCAGGTCCAATACCGGAATGGCAAGGCCGGGGATAGCTTGGTCACTGGCAACGGCAACCACCGTTGGGTCATCGGATGCCAGCAGCTGTTTTCCCAGTGATGGGCGGCTAACCTCAAGCTTGTCATGGTGTGAACGTTTGAAACCTTCGATCAGCAAAATATCCACGTCCGACATACGACCAATCAGCTCATCCATATCGAACTCGGGCTCATCCCTTAATTCGCGTTGCAGCACCCAGCGTTTGGATGATGCAACCATCACTTCCCTGGCCCCGGATTCACGGTGGCGGTAGGAATCCTTGCCGGGTTGGTCCATGTCGAAATTGTGATGGGTGTGCTTCATGGTCGAAACCGAGAAGCCCCGTCGTTTTAATTCTGGAATGAGCTTAATCAGCAGTTCCGTCTTACCGCTACCGCTCCACCCGACTATTCCAAATATGTTCATCTGTCCACTCACTCGCCTGCTTGTTCAGAAGTATGTTCACCACTGCCAATACCCAGTTCATCCGCCCACAGGCTGTGATGTTCACGGGCCCAGTTTTCATCGACATCGCCGGAATACATGGAATCAAACGCGCCTTCCATACCGATGGTGCCAAGGTAGATATGGCCAAACATGATAATGACCAGACCCAGCGCCACCAGCGAATGCCACAGCAACGCCAGTTGCGTTTCCTGCAACACGGTCAGGTCGGTGGGCAAGCCAAGGCCGAATACATTCAAAAACGCAAAGGTGCCAGAGAACAGTGAAATTTCATACGGCATCAACAAGGCAAGCCCGGTCAGGCTGATCGAAATACCGCCGAAAAATACCACCCAATAGACAATCTTTTGCCCGGCATTAAATTTGCGCGCCGGAATATGTTGGCCCGTTTTCGACAACATACCGCCCAAGCGTGCCATCCACTTAACATCGGTACTATCGGGGATGTTATTTTTGAACCACAACACAATCAACAACACCACACCCACCATGAAGGCAAAGCCAACCCAGTCGTGGGTGAATTTTCCAAAATAGGTGATGGCGCCAAATGCGTCCGCGCCCAGTATCGGCTTTAATACGTAGCGGCCATACATCACGTTCAACCCGGTCAGGCCCAGCCACACAAACGAAATGGCGGTCAGCCAGTGAGAGAAACGTTCAAACAGGGCAAAGCGCACAACCGTTTTGCCGCTCATGCCGCTTTCAACCTTGATTTTACCGCGATACGCAAAATATGCCGCCAACACGACCAGCATGCCCAGCATGCCCCAGCCGCCTAAGCTGGAAAGTGCGCCATTTTTAAACAGCCGCCAGTCCTCACCGGAACTGTTGATCATCACGGCAGCATTTTGATCGGTGATCGTGACCTTACCGGCTGCCCCGTGGCGCACATCGCGCCAGAAATCGCTGTCGTTTTTGTTGCCAAGCACATCGCCTGGCACATTGCCGGAGCTTTGCGCATACGCAGGTGCGTCCAGGGTAATTGAGCCGCTCAACCCCCACGCGCCGCCCAGCGCCACCAGTAACGCAACGGCCAAGACACGGAAGCTTCGATTGATCATTTGTTTTCTCATTGGATGCCCAGTTGTTCCAGGTCCACTTAGGTTATTGAAAAGCCGGGAGCAAACCGCTCAGGCGGGACGGGCCAAACACCCGCCCCAACCCTAAACCGTTTGTTATTGCCCCGCTTTCGTCTGATAAGCGGTACCCCAGCCCCATGCACCGGAACCGAAGCCACGCGATACGATACGTTCACGGTAAATATCGCTGACCGTGTTGCCATCGCCCGCCAGCAATGCCTTGGTTGCGCACATTTCAGCACACAGCGGCAATTTGCCTTCGGCCAGACGGTTGGCGCCATACTTCTGGTATTCGGCATCGGAATTATCGGCTTCCGGACCGCCATTACAGAAGGTGCACTTATCCATCTTGCCGCGTGAGCCAAAGTTGCCCGCTTGCGGGAACTGCGGCGCACCGAACGGACATGCAAAGAAGCAGTAACCGCACCCAATGCAAAGATCCTTGGAGTGCAGAACCACGCCTTGTTCGGTGGAATAGATGCAATCGACCGGACAAACCGCAATACACGGGGCATCCGAACAATGCATACAAGCCACCGACACCGAGCGTTCACCCGGCTTACCGTCGTTGATGGTGACGACCCGGCGGCGATTGATGCCCCACGGGACTTCATTCTCGTTTTTACACGCCGTAACGCAGCCATTGCACTCAATGCAGCGTTCGGAGTCGAGAAGGAATTTCATACGTGCCATTTTCTATATCCTCCCTATCCTCACGCTGGCTCAATACGGCACAACGTGGTTTTGGTTTCCTGCATTTGCGTTACTGAATCGTACCCGTAAGTGCCGCACATATTGGCTGCTTCACCCAGTACGTACGGATCGGTTCCCGGCGGGTACTTGTCCCTGAGCGATTTGCCCTGCCAATGGCCACCGAAGTGGAACGGCATGAACACAACGCCTGGCGCGACCCGGTCAGTGACCATGCACTTGATCAGGACCTTGCCGCCTTCGGGGCTGTGCAACCACATGTCGGCGCCATCGCGGATGCCGGAATTGTTGGCATCGCGTGGATTGACCTCGCAGAACATGTCGGGCTGCAATTCAGCCAGCCACTTGTTGGAACGGCTTTCGTCACCGCCGCCTTCGTATTCAACCAAGCGCCCGGTCGTAAGAATGGTCGGGAATTCCTTGGAGAAGTCGTTCTTCTGGATCGACCAATACTTCGTCGGTAAACGGTAGGCCTGTTTGTCATCGTACGTTCTGTACTTGGGCAGAAGGTCACGGCGCGGCGTATAAAGCGGCTCACGGTGCAACGGGATTGGATCGGGGAACGTCCACACGAAGGTGCGCGCCTTGGCATTGCCGAACGGTGCGCAACCGTGCTTGATCGCAACCCGCTGGATACCGCCCGAAAGGTCGGTCTTCCAGTTCGATTTGTCGCCAACAGCCTTGGCCATCGTGGCCTTTTCCGCAGCCGTCAAATCGTTGTACCAACCCAGTTTCTTGAGCATGGCCACCGTGAATTCCGGATAGCCATCCTTGATCTCTGAGCCGACCGAGTACGAACCTTCGGCGAGCAGATTTTCGCCATCCTTCTCGACACCATAACGGGCGCGGAAAGTCAGGCCGCCTTTGGCAATCGATTTCGAAGGATCATAAAGCACCGGCGTGCCGGGATGGCCCATATCGGCTGTGCCCCAGCAGGGCCACGGCAGACCGTAATATTCGCCATCGCATGGGCCGCCGTTTGCCAACAACGTGGTTCTGTCAAACGTGTGCTTGTTGGCCAACTGCTTTTTCATGCGTTCCGGTGATTGGCCGGTATAGCCGATGGTCCACATGCCCTTATTGAACTCGCGGGTAATGTCTTCGACCAGCGGTTCTTCGCCATTAAGCTTGATATTTTTGAAGAACTCTTTGGCGAAACCCAGTTTCTTGGCAAATTTGGCCATGATGGTGTGATCGGGTAGCGATTCATACATTGGATCGACGACCTTTTCGCGCCATTGCAACGAACGGTTCGATGCCGTAACCGAGCCATAGGTTTCAAACTGGGTTGAAGCCGGCAGCACATAAACGCCGTCGGTACGATCAGGGATCACGGCCGCAAATGTCGGCACTGGATCAATGACAACCATCAAATCCAGTTTTTCCATCGCCGTTTTCATTTCCGGCATGCGGGTCTGCGAGTTAACCGCATGACCCCACAGAACCATGGCGCGGACGTTTTCGGGCTGGTCGATATTGTCCTTGTCTTCAAGAACACCATCAATCCAGCGCGATACCGGAATACCGGCCGACTGCATCAGTTTTTCAGATGCAAAGCGCCCCTTCATATAATCGTAAGGCACATCCCATACACGGCTCCAATGGCTCCATGCACCTTTTGAAAGGCCATAGTAACCGGGCAGCGAGTGCGACAGGATGCAGAAATCGGTTGCGCCCTGCACGTTGTCATGACCGCGGAAGATGTTTGTTCCGCCGCCCTGAACGCCCATGTTGCCCAACGCCAGTTGCAAGATGCAATACGCCCGGGTGTTGTTGTTGCCGTTATGGTGCTGGGTACCGCCCATGCACCACACGACCGTGCCGGGGCGGTTGTTCGCCATCAAGCGCGCTACGCGTTTCAGCTGTTCACCGGGAACGCCGGTAACCAGTTCGGTTTCTTCCGGGTTCCACTTGTCAATTTCCTTGCGCACCCGATCCAGACCCCAAACGCGTTTGCGAATGAACTCTTTATCTTCCCAGCTGTTATCAAAGATATGCCAAAGAATGCCCCAGATCAGGGCCACGTCAGTACCGGGACGAAAGCGCACGAACTCGTCCGCATGCGCCGCGGTGCGCGTGTAACGCGGATCACAGACGATCAGCGGTGCGTTGTTCTCTTCCTTGGCTTTCAAGATGTGCTGAACCGCAACCGGGTGGGCTTCTGCCGGGTTTGACCCGATCAGGAAAATGGCTTTCGAATTGTGAATATCGTTGAACGAATTCGTCATCGCGCCATAGCCCCAGGTGTTGGCAACGCCAGCAACCGTGGTCGAGTGACAGATACGCGCCTGGTGATCGCCGTTGTTGGAACCCCAGAAAGCGTAAAATTTACGGAACAGATAGGACTGCTCGTTCGAGAACTTGGCCGAACCCAGCCAGTAAACGCTATCGGGGCCGGACTTGGCGCGAATGTCGAGCATCTTGTCGCCGATCTCGTCGATGGCCTGATCCCAAGATACTTTCTTCCACTTGCCGCCTTCCAGTTTCATCGGATAGCGCAGGCGCCGCTCGTTATGGGCGTGTTCGCGAACACTGGCGCCCTTGGCGCAATGGCTGCCGAGATTAAACGGGCTGTCGAAATCCGGTTCCTGACCGGTCCACACGCCGTTGACGACCTCTGCCTTGACACCACAGCCGACTGAGCAATGGGTGCAAACCGAGGATTTTATTTCAGCGGGCGAAGCGGCGGGGTTGGCTTGAGCTTTTTTTGCCATCCCCAGCGGTAGCGCACCGGCAAGTGCAGCCCCACCAGCAGCGAGACCCGCGCCCCTTAGGAAGCCGCGACGATCAATGGCGCCGCCCAGCGACTTGTTCAAAGATTTTGCCAGTCTTGGGCGAGCGGCGGAGCGTTCTGATTTCTTGATCAACATAATGCCAACTCCTCCCTTTAAAACTTGGTTGTTTCGTAATAGGTGCGAATGTGCTCGGTTTCCCGATAGCCGGCACTTGACTTGGGCTCTGGCGAAGCTGCCTCAGCCTCTTTCTTTGGCACAACAGCCAGTGCTGCGGCGACGCTTGCCACACCGGCAACTTTCAGGAAGTCGCGACGGGGAAGTTCTGCGTTGTCCTTCTTGTCAGTCATTTTCGCCTCCATTTCCGGCCTGATCGGCCTCGTCAAAACATTTGAACAATCTGTCTCAAAACTGTCTTGGTTGGATGCTTTATTAGGACAGCTTTATGCCGCCATAGAAAAAGCATCGCGTTCAATTTCCATCAACAAACGACCAATAGTGCCAAGCGGCTTGTATAGTTTTGCGCTTTCAGCCGCCTCAAGATCGGTAAAGAACTTTCCGGCCCAAGGCTGGATGTGCTTTTCGAAAAATGCTTTTTGCTGGGAAACGCTTAGCTGCACACCTAAATTGCCGGTAATCAGGCCGGCCATCAGGTCGCACAGCCATGCGATATGATCTTCGGGTTCGCTGTTGAGCGCCGCGTTTTCGATGCCGATTTCCGCCAGATCACCGCGCAGATCCGCCAGCGGTTTTTCGTAAACGAAACCGGTCAGGTAATAGGAAGCGTATGGATGCAGCTCGCCACCTGCGCCGTGACCATAGAAAAGGCGCGTGAATTCATCGTCCACTTCGACGCTGTCGGAATCGCTAACCGCTTTGCCGAGTGCTTTGAACGCGCTGCCAAGCTCGCTGTCATCACCTTCTAGGGATGCAGCCAGACCAAGGGTTTCCGGGGATGGTGGCGCTGCAAGCATGGAAGAAATCAGGGCGTATAAGTTGGCGCGCAGCAAGTCTTCTTCGGCAACGA
>DAOVVL010000336.1 GCA_030637205.1 Thalassospiraceae bacterium
AAACGTCTGCGCGGCGTCTGGTTGAACGCGCGTCTGAGCTTGAAAAGCTGGGTCTGGTGCTGGAACCGTTCGGCGAAGGTGCGGTGGTGGTGCGCGAAACACCGGCCATGCTGGGCGAGGTCGATGCCAAAGGGCTGGTGAAGGATCTGGCAGACGAGCTGGCAGAAATGGGCGAGGCATCGGGCCTTGAAGCACGCCTGTCAGACGTGGCGTCCACCTGGGCGTGTCACGGAAGTGTGCGCGCCGGAAGGCGGTTGCGCACAGATGAAATGAACGCGCTGCTCCGTGAAATGGAAGTTACGCCCCATTCCGGCCAATGCAACCACGGTCGCCCCACCTATGTGGAATTAAAACTCAAAGATATCGAAAAGCTTTTCGGGCGGCGTTAGGCATCGCCTCGGTATTTCAAAAATACCGCCCGCGCCGCGCCGTATGTTTTTTCTTTCAAGACTTCAAATTCGCCCGGCGGCTGCATGGCTTCCTTGGCCGCGACCTCAACCACCACTACCGCGCCATCGTTCAGCCAGCCTTGCTCAATCAGGCGTTCAAGTGCCGCTTGGCTCAAGCCCTGATCGTAAGGCGGGTCTAGAAAAACCACATCAAACGCCCCGCCCGGCGGCGGGCCAAGTTGTGTGGCTGAGGTTTTCAGCACTTTCGTGCGCTCGGTTTCTCTGAGGTTCTCAATATTTTCGACAAGTGCTTTAAGTGCTGCGGGCGCGGTTTCAACGAACGTTGCAAAGTCTGCGCCGCGCGATAAGGCCTCCAGGCCAATGGCCCCGGTGCCGGCAAATATATCGGCGATGCGCGCGCCTATTAGCTGCGGCCCCGCAACCCCGTGGGCCAGCACGTTAAAGATGGCCTCGCGCGCCATATCCGATGTAGGCCGCGTGGTTTTGCCTTTGGGTGCAACCAGCTGGCGGCCTTTGTGCTTTCCGGCATTGATGCGCATGGGGTTGGGCCTCAGGTTTATTTACGCCGTGGTGCTTTTCGTGCGGGCTTTTTCGCGGCTTTCTTCCCGGTTCTCTTTGGGGTCTTTTTATCCAGCGTTCCGGCCTTGCGCTTGGCCGGTTTTTTCTTGGCCTTCGCCCAGCCTTTGGTCGATCGTTTTTTGGGTGCGCCGTCTTCACCGGTTTCCAGTTGATAGAGGTGTTCGCGCATGTGGCGACGCGATACTTCCTTGACCGCACCGCGGGTGAGATCGCCCAGTTTAAATGGTCCGTAATCGGTGCGGATCAGACGGTTCACCTTGAAACCCAAATGTTCCAGCACCCGGCGGATTTCACGGTTTTTGCCTTCGGTCAGCGTTATTTGCAGCCATGCGTTGGCGGTGGTGCGCTTTTCCATCTTGGCCTCGATGGAACTGTAACGCACCCCGTCAATGGTGATGCCGTCCTTCAGTTTTTCAAGCCTTGAAGGTTCCACGCTGCCGTATACCCGCACCCGGTAGCGGCGTTTCCACCCGGTTTTTGGCAATTCCAGCTGGCGCGCCAGTCCGCCGTCGTTGGTCATCAGCAACAGGCCTTCGGTGTTGAGATCCAGCCTGCCGACCGAGATCACACGCGGCAGGTGATCTGGCATTTTATCAAATACGGTGGGGCGGCCTTTTTCGTCCTTGTGTGTGGTCACTAACCCCGGCGGTTTGTGATAACGCCAGATGCGCGGCGCCTCGGGCGTACTGAGCTGTTTTCCATCCACCTCGATCTGTTGCGGTTCCAGCACGGTGATGCCCGGTGTGTCGATGGTTTTGCCATCGACCTTGACCCGGCCATCAGCGATCCAGCGTTCAGCTTCGCGCCGTGAACATAATCCCGCGCGCGCCATCCATTTGGCGACGCGTTCGCCCTTGGGCGCAACCTTTTCGATCATGATTGGGGGCTTTCGTCATCTTCCCAGGTCTCGCGATCCTGGGCATAGTTTCCGGCGGCGCGGATGAAGGCCGCAAAGATGCGGGTATCAGCATCTGTAATCTCAAATTCAGGATGCCATTGCACGGCCAAACAAAAGGTCTGCTCGCGCGCTTCGATGCCTTCGATGATCCCGTCGGGTGCGCGTGCGTTCACGTGCAGGCTTGGCGGTTCGTCGCGCGCCGCCTGGTGATGGGCGCTGTTCACGCCGATCTGCTCGATGCCGACAATGTCGTGCAGCAGCGTTCCGGGCGTAATGGTTACGTTGTGGCCAACTTCGTCGCGCGGGTTGGGTTGTTCGTGCGATAGCGCATTGGGTAATTCATCGGCGATGTGCTGGATCAGCGTGCCACCCAGGGCCACGTGCATTAATTGCAGGCCACCGCAAATGCCCAGTACCGGCATGTCCAGTTCCATCGCGCCTTCCAGAAGCGCCATTTCCATGGAAGTTCGTTCAGGCTTGGTGGTCACTTTTTCGTGCACTTCGCTGTCGCCGTAAAGGGAAGGGTCGATGTCGAAATTCCCTCCGGTGACGATCAGGGCGTCGATGTCGCTTAAGTATAATTCCAGCAACTCCGGCTCATGGCTCAGCAGGAACGGCAAGCCGCCCGCGCGCACCACCGATGTGATGTGGTTCTGGCGGATCGCATACCACGGGAATTTGGAATATTCGCCGGGTTCGTTCCAATCGAGCGTGA
>DAOVVL010000218.1 GCA_030637205.1 Thalassospiraceae bacterium
GCCATTGAAGCCAAGATCGGCGCCAGCGATATTTCGGGCGACGTTTCAATTAACCTCGCCACCAAACGGACCTCGGTGGAAGGCAAACTTGCGTCGATGTTGCTCGACATCAACCAAATTACCGGATCAAATTCGGCCGCCCCAAAAAAGAAAACCAAGCCGGGCGACAAGGTCTTTTCCCCGGACCCTCTCGGATTTGCCGCATTGGGTCTTGCGGATGTCAAGTTGAGTTACAGCGCAAAGAAACTGAAGGCCGATGTTTTGTCGCTGGAAGATTTTTCCACCACGGTCGAATTGAAGGCATCGCGCCTCAAAATTGATCCCTTAAGCCTGAAAATAGGCACGGGCAGCATCAAGATGCGCGCCAGCGTTGATGGGGCCGTGAAAAAACCAAAAATAACCGTGCGTTTGTCGGCGCGCGGCGTTGATGCCGGGAAACTGTTAAAGGAGTTTGGCCTGGGCGAAGTCATGACGCTGAAAGTTGATTCAGAAGTTGACCTGAAAGGGGCCGGCATTTCGGTTAAAGCTATCATGGCGAACTTAAGCGGAAGCGCGCGCATCGTCGGCCATGAGGGACGCCTGAACGACAAGGTGATCGCCGCAATTTCAACCGGTTTTACAGATGCACTGCCGTGGGCCAGTCGCGCCGATGCCAACGCCATCAACTGCGTGGTCGCGCATTTCCCCATCAAATCCGGCATCGCCACCGCCAAAACGCTGTTGTTTGATACCAACGGCATGACCGTCAGCGGTTCGGGCAATGCAAACCTCAAGACCGAAACCCTGAACCTGATGCTGGCGCCCGAAGCCAAGAACGTCAGCCTTGGAAGCTTTGCCGTGCCGTTCAAGTTGACGGGTGCGTTTTCGCAACCCAGCTTCGGGATCGATCCGACGGCTGCGGTGGTTGGCACAATTGGAAATGTTGGCAGTATCGTCGGCTCGGGTGCCGGAACCATCGGTGGCCTGTTGGGCAGTACGTTAGGGCTCGGCGGGGATGCGAAACCATCGGGGGATGCCAACCCGTGCATCGCGGCGCTTTCGGGCAAGACCAAAGCCACAGCGCCCAAACCGGCGTCTAAGAAAACCACAACCAAAAGCCCCGTGCCTGTCATTGAAGATACGACAAAGGCGATCAAGAACATCGGTGAAGATATCGGCAAGGGTATTGGCGGTGCGATCAAAGGCATCTTCGGCAATTAAATGAGCAAACGTTTTTATAAAGTTGCCACCAGCGCACCGGCCCCAGACGGATCAGGTTTTCAGGTACTGCTGGATGCGAAGCCCTTGCCCACACCGGCGGGGCTGCCCTTTGTGGTGCCCACGCGCGCGCTGGCACAGGCCATCGCATCTGAATGGCAGGAACAGGGCGATGATATCAAGCCCCAGACCATGGTGATGATGCAATTCGCCAGCACCGCCATTGACCGGGTTGGTGATAACCGCGCCGACCTGATCGAAGGGGTATTGAAATACGCCGAAACCGATCTGTTGTGCCACCGCGCAGAAATCCCCCCTGAACTGGCCGCACGTCAAATGGAACGTTGGCAGCCGTTGTTGGATTGGGCTGGCGAGGCGCTGTCTGCACCGCTGAACGTCACCACCGCGATTGTGCCCATCGCCCAGCCCGAAGCCGCCAAAGCGGGCTTTGCAAAGGTGCTGACGGCGCTAGATGTTTTCACCTTGACCGCGCTGGCGTCACTGGTTGGTGTGTGTGGATCGCTGGTGTTGGGGGTGGCGTTATTACAAGGTCGCCTCAAGGGCGATGAAACGTATCAACTATCACAGCTTGACGAGTTTTGGCAGGCCGACAACTGGGGCGAAGATGATGAAGCCAAAGCGCGCCAGGCCGGCATCAAACGCGAGATACTGGAAACTGAGCGGTTTTTTGAGTTAATGAGAGACGCTTAAACCGTGTCTTTTAAACCGTCTCTTCGGCGGGTTCTTCTTTGTCGTCCAGTTGGTGGCGCATAATCAACGGCAGCTGGGTAAAGCTGAACAGCAGTGTCAGCGGCAAAATGCCAAACACCTTGAAGTTTACCCACATGTCCGTGGTCTGGGTGCGCCATACCGCTTCGTTAAGCACGGCGAGTAGCAGAAAAAACCACGCCCAACGCCACGCCAGTTTGCGCCAGCCTACATCATCAATTCTGATCGCTGATTCCAGCAGCAGTTTCAAAAAATTCTTGCCCATCCTCAGGCCCACAAACAGGCTGATGGCAAACAGCGTATTCACGATGGTCGGCTTTAACTTAATGAACGTATCGTCTTCCAGCGCGATGGTCAGGCCGCCAAACACCATGATGAAAACCCCGCCAACCAGCGGCAGGGCGGGCAGGCGCCGGGTCTTGGCATAAGACACCGCCAGCGAGACCACGGTCGCGACCATGAACGCCGCCGTGGCTGGGAAAATTCCCATCTTGGCGTTCATCACAAAAAAGATCAGCAGCGGCCCTATTTCAAGGGCCATTTTCAATCCTTGGTTCATTCCCTGTTTCATGGCCCGGCTTATATCAGGGTTGGCCACCGGGGCCAATGGGTGTTGTGAAATAGCTTGGGTGCGGCGCTGGAAAGGGCCATTTCGCAAGTGCAAAAAAAGACCAGCCGTGATACCAATTAGGTAAGCAAAACCAAGGCTCGGGGAGCCACATGCACGATATTATTGAAGAACTTGAAAAACGCCGCGAACGCGCCCGGTTGGGCGGCGGCAAGGCGCGCATCGAAAAGCAGCACCAAAAAGGCAAGCTGACCGCGCGCGAACGCATTGAGCTGCTGCTCGACCCCGGATCCTTTGAAGAATGGGACATGTTTGTCGAACATCGCTGCGTCGATTTCGGCATGGACAAACAATCCATCCCCGGCGATGGCGTGGTGACCGGATACGGCACCATCAACGGACGGCTGATATTTCTGTTTTCACAGGACTTCACCGTGCTGGGTGGCTCGCTTTCGGAATCGCACGCGGCCAAAATTTCAAAAATCATGGATCAGGCCATGAAGGTCGGCGCGCCGGTGATCGGCTTGAACGATAGCGGCGGTGCGCGCATTCAGGAAGGCGTGGCATCATTGGCCGGTTACGCCGAAGTATTTCAGCGCAACGTCGAAGCATCGGGCGTGATCCCGCAAATCTCCGTCATCATGGGGCCGTGCGCGGGCGGGGCGGTTTATTCACCGGCCATGACCGATTTCATCTTCATGGTCGAAGATACCTCATACATGTTTGTGACCGGCCCGGAAGTGGTCAAGACCGTAACCCACGAAGAAGTCACGTTAGAAGAACTGGGTGGCGCTTCGACCCACACCACCAAGTCTGGCGTGGCGCACCATGCCTTTGCCAACGACGCCGAGGCGCTTTTATACCTGCGCCGCTTTATTGATTTCCTGCCGGCCAACAACAAGGAAAAACCACCGGTGCGCCCGACGCCCGACAATCCCGACCGGGTTGAAATGTCATTGGACACCTTGGTGCCCGATAACGCCAACAAGCCATACGACATGAAGGAACTGATCAAAAAGATTTTGGATGAGGGCGACTTTTTTGAGCTGCAACCCGACTACGCCGCCAACATCATTATCGGCTTTGGCCGCATGGAAGGCTCGACCGTGGGCGTGGTCGCAAACCAGCCGATGGTGCTGGCCGGGTGTCTGGATATTGACAGTTCCACCAAAGCGGCGCGGTTTGTTCGTTTTTGCGATGCGTTCAACATTCCCATCGTCACGTTGGTTGATGTGCCGGGTTTCCTGCCGGGGACCGCACAGGAACTGGGCGGCATCATCAAACACGGCGCCAAGCTGCTTTACGCCTTTGCCGAAGCCACGGTTCCGAAAGTCACCGTCATTACGCGCAAGGCTTATGGCGGCGCTTACGATGTGATGAGTTCCAAACACCTGCGCGGCGACGTCAACTTTGCGTGGCCGTCAGCCGAAATTGCGGTGATGGGCCCAAAAGGGGCGGTGGAAATTATCTTCCGCAGCGATATGGGTGATCCTGAAAAAATTCAGGCGCGCGCGGATGAATACCGCGAACGCTTTGCCAACCCGTTCATTGCCGGGCACCGCGGCTTTATCGACGATGTGATCATGCCGCACAATACGCGCATGCGCATTTGTCGCAGCCTGCGTATGTTAAAAAACAAAAAAGTCGAAAACCCGTGGAAAAAACACGGCAATATTCCGCTATAGAAACAGGAGGATGATATGTCCGATACGTCCGATCAGCCTGAA
>DAOVVL010000303.1 GCA_030637205.1 Thalassospiraceae bacterium
AAATAAAGGCTGTTTTTCAAGTCATTCGAGCTATAAAACGAAGGCTTACCCTGCGCGCCGCCGCCCTTTACAATGCGCGCAACACCTCACACGGGCCACACGGGGCAATACACCCCCCCCAACAGATCTAGGACTTAGGTTTTGAAAAGCATACTTGTTCCCATCAACAGCGCCGGCTGGCCGTTCATTGCCCTGTTTGCGGCCGTTTCACTTGGCCTTGGTTATATTTTTGAACCGCTGGGCTGGACCGGTGCGGTGCTGACAGCATGGTGCATCTATTTTTTCCGCGATCCCGACCGGGTCACGCCGACCCGCAAGGGCCTGATCATCAGCCCGGCTGATGGTCGGGTGTGCCTGATCGATGAGGCCGCGCCGCCGCCGGAACTTGAAATGGGCGATACCCCAATGACGCGGATTTGCGTTTTCATGAACGTATTTAATGTGCATGTGAACCGCGTACCGGCTGATGGCACCATCAGCAAAATCGCGTATCATCCGGGAAAGTTCTTCAACGCCGAACTGGACAAGGCCAGCAAACACAACGAACGCCAGGCATATCATTTAAAAACAACCGAAGGCGCAGACATCGCCTTTGTGCAAATCGCAGGATTGGTGGCGCGCCGCATCGTATGCAATACCACCGAAGGAGCCATGGTTGCAGCGGGCGAACGATTTGGTTTGATCCGCTTTGGCTCACGCCTTGATGTGTACCTGCCGGCAAACATCAATCCACAAGTGACGCTGGGCCAGCTTTGCATCGCCGGTGAAACGGTTCTTGCCGACATGAGCGCAAACCCCGATGCCATGAGCGGCGAAACGAGATAAGGTTGGCCCATGGCGAATAAACCCACCACCGCGCGCCCAGACCGTCCGCGCCTGACCTTAAACCAGATGATTCCCAACATGCTGACCGTGCTTGCCTTTTGTTCAGGCCTGACGGCCATTCGCTTTGCCTATGAAGACCGTTGGGAACACGCGATCATCGCCATTTCAGCCGCCGCCATTTTGGATGCGCTGGATGGGCGCATTGCACGGCTGTTGAAAGGCACCACCAAATTCGGTGCCGAACTTGATAGCCTGTCTGACATGCTGTGCTTTGGCGTGACGCCTGCTATCGTTCTGTATTTCTGGTCGCTGGAAACCATTGGCCGCTTTGGCTGGGTGTTGGTGTTGCTGTATTCGGTGGCCTGTGTGCTGCGTCTGGCGCGCTTCAACACCGCCATTGACGACCCCGACCCGCCCGCGTGGGCCGGTATCTTTTTCACCGGCGTGCCCGCCCCGATGGCGGCAGGCCTGGTGCTGTTGCCGATGATTATATCGTTCAATGTGTGGGAAGAATTTTTCCGCCGCCCCGAAATCGTGGCAATTTTCATGGTGCTGGTTTCGGGCCTGATGGTCAGCCGCATCCCGACCTATTCATTTAAAAAGGTGAAAATCCGCCCCAGCTGGATTTTGCCATCCATGCTGGGGGTTGGGCTGATTGCGGCGGGAATGCTCAGCGCGCCGTGGACGACGCTGTCGGTCTTTCTGGCCGGCTACCTTGTTTCGATCCCGCTGTCGGTCAGAAGCTATCGCGCCATGAAATCGCGCGGCATTATCAAGCCACCGGATGAAGACAAGCCCTGATATCTGTGCAGGCTATTCGGCCAGTTGCGGATCAACTTTGGGATCATTGCGGTGATACCACCAGCTACGCACGTTATGGCGGATCATCAACGCCGAAGGCGTAACCACCAGCGTCAGCACGGTTGAGAACGCCAATCCAAAAACGATAGCAATGGAAAGCTGAACCCACATCTGGTTGGACGGTGATCCGAACGAGATGGTGCGGTTGATAAAGTCGATGCCCATGTTCATGGCCATCGGCATCAACCCCAAAACAGTGGTAATCGTGGTTAGTAGCACCGGACGCAAACGCTGGGCGCCGGTCAACATGATAGCTTTGCGGGTATCGCCTACGGTTCGTTTCAAACGATCAAAGGTGTCGATCAACACGATGTTGTTGTTGACCACGATGCCCGCCAGCGAGATCACACCGATACCGCTCATCACAATGCCGAACGGCTGGCCGGTGACCAACAGGCCGATAAATACCCCGATGGTGGACATGATGACGGCGGATAAAATCAGAATGCCCGAATAAAAACTGTTGAACTGGGTCACCAGAATAATCGCGATCAGGAACATCGCCACGCCAAAGGCCTTGGTTAAGAATTCCTGGGCTTTCTTTTGTTCTTCGTCCTCGCCGCGGAAAGCTACCTTGACCCTGGGGTCAATGTTTGCGGTTTTTAACCAGTTTTCAATGGCGGTCACTTTTTCGCTGGCGAGAATTCCTTCCTGCACATCGGCTTTCACCACAATGACGCGCTTGGCATCGGTGCGGCTGATGGTGCCGGTTTTGGGATGGGCGGAAAGCTCAACGAAGTTTGAAATCGGCACCGGCCCTGCCGTGGACTGGACCCGGATGTGTTGTAGTTGTTCAAGTGTTCTGTATTCATCGGAAAAGCGCGCGCGGATGTCCAGTTCCTGATCGGTGTCGTCGGGCCTGAATTCGCCAAGTTTTACACCAACCGTTGCCATGCGAACCGCACTGCCGACGCTGGCGATGCTGGCGCCGAACTTGGCCGACTGGGCGCGATCAACTTTAAATTCCCAATCAATGCCGGGAAGCGGGCGTGAATCTTCTTCATTTGTAAATCCACCAATTTCATCGAGGCCCGCGCGAATTTGCGCCGCCGCCGGGTTTAACAGATCGGGAAAGCGCGAACTTAGCTGCAACTGAATTGCCTTGCCCACGGGCGGACCCATTTCGGCTTCTTTGTGATCAATGATGATGCCGGCGATATGGTGCGAACGCGATTTAATCTCGTTGATAATCTGCTTGGCCGGACGGCGGCTGTCCCAATCTTCGAATTCCAGAAAAATGACACCGATGGTGTCTTCGGCCTGCTCGTTGCCCGGGTTGGCCCGCGTGGTGGCGTAAACGGTGCGAATACCCGCAACCTGCAAGGTTTCATTTTCAACTGCCTGCACCAACCCATCGCGCTCATAAATGGAAAGGTTGCCGCGCGCGCGGATCTGGATCATCGCCA
>DAOVVL010000193.1 GCA_030637205.1 Thalassospiraceae bacterium
CAGGACCACCAGATCCTTGGGCTGGATCGCGCCTTCCAATAATGAATAGGCGGAATGGACGCGAAGGTGGATGAAATCGGCGTGGCTCATGCAAAAGAGAATTCCACATCCGGGCGCTGAAGTCAGCGATTTAAAGCGCGGTTATCCACAACGTGTAAGGCCCTGAAAGTATGGGGTGGATTGATGGATCGCTGGAGAAATTGGGGGCCCAAAGCGAAACGCCTAGTCTTCGATCAAGTGACCTTCTTCGAGACGCACGATTCGGTCCATGCGCGCAGCCAGGTCCGGGTTGTGGGTGGCGATGATGGCGGTCAGGCCAACACCACGCGTTAGCCCCAGCAGCATGTTGAACACTTCGCCCGCCGTGTCGGGGTCGAGGTTGCCGGTCGGCTCGTCAGCCAACAGAAGGTCCGGCGCATTGGCCAGTGCGCGCCCGATGGCGACGCGTTGTTGCTCGCCACCCGAAAGGCGCGCCGGGCGATGGCTGGCGCGGTCTGTGAGGCCGAGCATTTCCAGCAACTGAGCAGCGCGTTCGCTTGCTTCGCGTTTTTTCAGACCCGCAATCATTTGCGGCAACACAATGTTTTCCAACGCCGAAAATTCAGGCAACAGGTGGTGATATTGATACACAAAGCCTAAATGTTTGCGGCGCATTTCGGTCAGACGGTCGTCTTTCAGGCGCGTACAGTCGGTGCCGAGCATCTCGACTGTACCTTCGTCGGCTTGTTCGAGAAGGCCCGCAATGTGTAAAAGTGTCGATTTGCCGGAACCCGATGGGCCGACCAGCGCCACGATCTCACCCGGATAGATGGTAAAGCTGGCGTTGTTTAAAACGTGCAGCTCAGTACGCCCCTGGCGAAACACCCGGTGGATGTTTTCCAGTTTAAGAACCGGATCACTCATAACGAAGCGCCTCTGCCGGGTCGGTGCGCGCCGCGCGCCACGATGGATACAGGGTCGCAAATAATGATAACCCCAGCCCCATCATCACCACGGATGCGACCTCGACCGCATCAAGTTTGGCCGGAAGGCGTGACAGGAAATAAATTTCGGCGGCGAACAGTTCGGTTCCGGTGAGGTTTTGAATCCACTGACGAATGGTTTCAATGTTGGTTGCAAACCACACGCCAAGCCCAAGGCCGGAAAACGTTCCGATCACCCCAATACTTGCGCCGGTCAAAAAGAATATACGCATTACCATGCCGCGCGTGGCGCCCATGGTGCGCAGGATGGCGATATCGCGACCCTTGTCTTTTACCAGCATGATAAGGCTTGAAATGATGTTAAACGCGGCCACCAGAATAATCAGCGTCAGGATCAGGAACATTACGTTGCGTTCGACCTGAATGGCATTAAAGAAACTGGCGTTGGCCTGTTGCCAATCGTGAACACGGGCGCGCTGATCAAGCTTGGCGCGAATGAGTTTACCCATGGCGCGGGTTTCATCGGGGTCTTCAACGAAGACTTCCAGATTGGTTACCAGGTCAGGCATCTTGAAATACACCTGCGCGCCTTTAAGCGGCATAAAAATAAAACCGCTGTCGTATTCAAACATGCCGACGTTGAAAATGGCGGCGACGCGGAAAGACCGCATCCTCGGCACGGTTCCAAATGCCGTGGCCTGACCCTTGGGCGAAATGAGCGTCACCTTTTCACCAACAAATGCGCCCAGCTTGCGCGCAAGTTGTGCACCGATCACGATGGTGTCATCAGGCCCAAAAGCGTCCAGCGATCCGGCTTCAATGTTGTCGGCGATAATCGGGCGCGCGCGCAGATCATCGGAACGAAGTGCGCGAACAACCGCGCCACGCGACTTGCCTTGCGATGTTGCCATCACCTGACCTTCAATAAGCGGGGTCACCGAAAGAACGTCGGGGATTGCGCGCACCAGATCGGCCTGGGCGTCATAATCTTCCATCGCGCCGCCGATGGCATAAACGCTGAGATGGCCATTGAGGCCCAGGATGCGGCTCATCAGTTCGGCGCGAAAGCCGTTCATCACCGCCATCACAATAATCAGCGTGGCAACGCCCAAGGCAATGCCAACCAGCGAAAACCAGGCAATGACGGAAACGAACCCTTCTTGGCGTCTGGCCCTGAGATACCGCATGGCCATCATCCATTCAAAAGCGGAAAACATATTTAACGGGTCGCCTTTCGCATCAATTGGGTCGGTGTGGGGAGAATCTCCGCCTGAACTTTAGGCGATCCGCCTAAAGGGTTCAATGGCTGTTGACGGGGCAGTTTGACGATCAAATGCGGCAAAACTCGGGCTACTCACCTTGCATATGACCCTGCATCTGACATGCCGCACGCACGGCGCGGGCTTCTGCGCGCTTGAGCGGTTTGCCGTCCAGCTCCATGGCCCCGCTTTGCATATTGTAGGTGATGGTGGCGATCCCGGCGGTGGCGGTATAGGCGCCTGCGCTGAGATTGTAGCGTTGGCCTAAATCAATCCCGAAATCGATGATGATTTTTTTAATCATCGGGGGTTTGGCAATTTCGCCCGATGTGAGATCAGCACCCACGACCGGCTTGCCGCGAACATCGACGCCGGGCGTGACGTTGGCACTATTGCGCGCCTTTTCATTATCAATGGCCTGTTGGGCCTTTAAACAATCTTCAACGCTCAGCTCTGCTTCTTGTACAGGCCGTTCAGTTGTTGGCTGGGCGTGCGCCACGGGGATCCAGACGGGCACCCATATAAAGAACGCCGCAATGGTAATGATCTTTTGCATGCAAACAGATTACGCTTACTTGCCGGCTTGGTAAATGCCGCCATAAATATCGCTATCGACCTGCATCCACGGCGGCTTTTTAGACTTGATCTTGGCATATACCGGGCAGGTTTCGGCGTGGCTGCCGGGAAGGTATCCGGTGCTCATCAGGAATTCGTTGACCACCTCCGGCCCGGTAAAACGAAAGGTGGCGCGAAACAGTTTGACCCATTCCTTGTGCGGACGCGGATGGTGGGTTTTTAACCACTTGGCAAAACTGCCGTGGCTGTGGCGCAACTGCTGGATGGCTTGCGCGTTGCTGATAATGGATTCCACTTTAAGACGATTGCGGATAATGCCGGGATTTTTCAGCAAACGATTGATGGCGCGCTTTTTATATGCCGCCACCACATCAATGTCGAAGTTTTCAAACGCCTCAACCGTGGTGGGACGTTTTTTCAAAACAATTTCCCACGATAGCCCGGCCTGAAAAATTTCCAGCGACAGCAATTCAAACAGCGCGCGATCGCGCTTTCCGGGAAAGCCGTATTCCTTTTCGTGATAAGGCCCGTGCAAGGGATGGCCGGGGGCAACATCACAGTACCAACTCATGAAGAACTCCAACGTTGGAAATTTACCACAAACCTTTTCGCAGCATAAAGACGATCGTGATCATCACACCGGAGATAATTACAAAGACGGTCAGGATCAGGGCGATTAAAAGCCCCCACTTGCGGTCGATCTTGACCTCGCGCTCACCCAGCGGTAATTCATGCAAACGGGGTTTATTTTTCGCTTCGCTCATATTTTAAATCAAGTTTCCAGTCAGGATTCCTCTAGCTCGATCAGGGTCGCGAAAAAATCCTTGGGATGCAGGAACACCACCGGCTTGCCGTGCGCGCCAGCTTTTGCCTCACCACTGCCAAGGATGCGTACGCCTTCGGCACTAAGTTTTTTTGTGGCAGCCTGAATATCATCGACCTCAAGACAGATGTGATGCACCCCGCCGTCCGGGTTGCGTTCCAGAAATTTTGCAATGGGTGAATTTTCGCCCAGCGGTTCGAGCAATTCGATCTTGGTGTTTTCAAGTTCGACAAACACTACCCGCACGCCGTGGTCCGGCTGATCGGTGGCATCGCTGACGGTCGCGCCCAGACGATCGCGGTAGGTGGCGGCGGCCCCGTCCAGATCGGGAACGGCAATGGCGATATGGTTGAGGTTTTTAATCATGCGTTATCCTAACCAGATTTGGCCTTACATGCGCACCAAATGCACACGGGTCACGGCATTTTTATCGAGAACTTTTCGGAAATAGCGTCGAACCGCAATACGCGCCGCTTCGGATACCTGATCGTCTTCGCGCAGCGCCTTTTTACTCATGTGCGACAGCGCGTTTTCAGCAGCCGCTGCGGCTTCGGGTTCATACCTGTCCTCGCCCGGCTCGACCAGCCCGACGGTGGCAATCTGGATCGGGACCAGAAGTTCGCCTTTTTTATCAATTACCAAAGTCACCACGGCGGACCCGTTAAACAGCGCGCGGGCCCTGCCCCGCACCAATTCACCATCCAGCGGCACCACGCGGTTGCCTTCCAGCGTTAGCCGCCCCGACGTGACTTCTTCAACCTTGGCCGCCGGCCCCGGCGCTATGCGCACCATGGAGCCGTTTTCATTGACCACGGTTTGCGCCACCTGGCAGGTTTTGGCGAGGCGCGCGTGTTCGGCCAGATGGCGCAGCTCGCCATGCACGGGAATGGCAATCTCAGGTTTCACGGCCTGGTACATTTCCACCAGCTCGTCGCGCGCCGGGTGGCCCGATACATGCACGAAGTGATCATGGTCGGTGATGATTTCGATGCCGCGTCGCACCAGCCGGTTTTGCAAACGGCCAATGGAAACTTCGTTGCCGGGGATGACGCGCGAC
>DAOVVL010000121.1 GCA_030637205.1 Thalassospiraceae bacterium
GCGTGTGCGGTGCGTAAAGTTAGTTATGAAGATGATTCGGCTGTGAAGAATTGAGGAAAAACCAACGTGGGCGCAGTAATAATAACAAACAGCATATTCAATCACATCAAACACGACATCACAAATGGCAGGATGCTTGAGGCGGTTCATAAATGGCAGAGTTTCTCGGGCACGTCGGGAAAATGTCATTCAGTTTGCGCAGATGACGAGTCCCAATGGACAAAAAAATGTGCGGGTTGTCTTATCGGGCAGCTTCTCAGCGAAGTTGTGTGTCGTTACAAAGACGACCGCGAAGCCAATCTCTACGTCGGTCTTGCCGACGACCTACAGATTTGGTTGGGCCAAAATCAATAATTGTTCACGCCTTTGGGGCTTTGCAGGGCGCGGCGCTGCAAACGGGTATCGGTGGCGATCATGGTGACTTTCAGGATATCCGATCCGTCCGTTGGCGTGCGCGTGGCCAGATCAAGGCGCTGCCCTTTGCCAAGCCACCAGCTGTATTTGCAAGCCCGCATTCCATCGGTAATGCGCGCGTTGCATGAATCGGTAGAAGGGGCGCCATGGGCCGAGATGATTTCATAAACCACCGCCTCTTCATCGATGTCATTTAAGATGGTGTCATAGCGCGCCCGATAGGAAAAAATCGTTTCGCCGTCTCTGCCGTACCACGCGGTATAGCGCGCACCGCTATCCAGATAAGAGGCAACGATCTGTCCGCGCGCGTTGACGCCGCCCATCACGTCGGGGCGTTTGGCCTGCAGGCTGGCAAGGCTGGTTCCCAGTTTGAAATCGCCGATTTGGAACTGGTCATTCTGTTGCTTGCGGATTTGTGTGAAAAAGTTTGTAACCTTTGGTGCAAACCCATTGTAGTTCTTGATCATCAACAAGGCGGCCAACATCAGAAATGCAAACAGGCACAAGGCAACCAGTGCGGAAATATCCGGATCTTTTTTCGATTGCCCGGCGTGAAAGTTAAAATTCTGTTTATCGATTGCCGTGGTGCTCATGGGTTTTCCCCCGATTTGTTTAACTGCATTTCATTACAAACAATGCGTGTTGCTGAAACCATTTTAAGGCGATGCAACGGCGCGTTATGTGTCCGCTATCACAGTCAGGGGAATATTTATAACTGTTTGAAAATAAGACATTTTTAACGATTTTGTCGAACGTTTCAATGGCTCGAAAAATGAAGATTTTATTAACTTTGCACGTGCATCAAACAAATAACGAATCACATACGAAGTTTAATCCGTCATGGGTGGATTTATTTGTACGCACAACAGTCCCGGGGTATGATTGCGGTGTAAATGAGCCCAAAATTTTTAATTCTTGACCATGCCGGCCCTGAACGGGAGCCATGGTAATGCGCAATTTTTTGCAAACGGCGATCTTGCTGATCGCCATGACCGCCCTGTTGGGTTTTATCGGTTGGATGCTGGCGGGCACCGACGGACTGGTCCTGACCGCAGCCTGCGGCTTCACCTTCATGGCGTTCGGGCGCGACGTTTCAAGCCAGTGGACCTTGCGCGCAATTGGGGCCAGTCAGGTCAGTCCCGCCGATGTGCCGGTGCTTTACACCATCTTTGAAGAAATCTCCCGGCGCGCGGGGCTTACACAATTGCCGGGCCTTTACCTTCTAGATAGCACCTTTATGGTCGGTTTTTCCGCTGGCACCAGCCGCCACAACGTCAATATTGTGCTCAGCGGGCCGCTGTTGCAGGGGCTGAATGGGCGGGAAATTGCCTCGGTTCTGGCCCATGAAATGGCGCATATCGTTGCCGGCGATCTATCGGTAATGGGCCTGGCCGACCTGATCACGCGGATGACACGGACACTGTCGCTGGTGGGGATATTTCTAGCACTTATTAACCTGCCCATTGCCTATTCCGGCGGCGAGCATATTTCGTGGGCGGCCCTGATACTGTTGGTTTGTGCGCCGCTGGTCAGCGTCTTCATCCAGTTCACGCTTTCGCGCGTTCGTGAATTTGAAGCCGATGCCAAGGCGGTTCATATTTCCGGCGACCCTGAAGCCCTATGCAGCGCCCTGGAAAAAATGGAAATTCATCAAAAGGCGCTGTGGCGCAATTTGCTGATCCCGGTAAAACCGGGCAGCGAGCCGTCGCTGCTGCGTTCCCATCCGTTGACCGCCCAGCGTATCCGTCATATCCGCACGATTGAGCCCGTCAACGATCCGCTTCCGGAAACCTTGTTTGCGAGCACCATTCAGAAAGGCGACCACGGTCCCGTCGGGGCGCCGGTGCGCTGGTTGCTGCGGTGGTGGCGATAGACGGTGCGCTCAATCGCCTTGCCAGCGTTTAACCAGATCGTTGTCCAACCCGATCTGGTCCAGTGCGCGCCCAACGGTGTGGCGCACGATGTCGGCAATGCTTTCAGGGTTTGTATAAAAGCCCGGCACCGGCGGCATAATAATGCATCCGTGGTCAGTTGCACGCGCCATCAGGTCCAGGTGGCCCTTGTGCAGGGGCGTTTCACGCACCATCAGCACGACGGGGCGACGTTCTTTCAGCATCACATCGGCGGCGCGCAACAAAAGGTTGTGCGCATAGGCACCGGCAATGCCCGACAGGGTCTTGATCGAACACGGCGCCACGATCATGGCACGGGCTTTGAACGATCCGCTGGCAGGCGGCGCGCCGATGTCCTTGATGTTATAGACCTCGGTTGCCAGCGCGCGGATATCATCCATGCCTTGGCCGGTTTCGTGCTTGAGGGTTCTGAGGCCCGCCTCGGTCACGATGGCGTGGGCGTTGATGCCCAACTGGCCCAGCGCGCGCAAGGTCTCAACCCCATAAATGGCCCCGCTGGCACCGGATATGGCAACGATCACAGGTGGTTCGGATGATTTGGCTGTGGGTTCGCTCATGCCCTGATCTTGATGGCTTCGGCCCCGCTAGGCAAGTGTTGCAATAAAAAGATGAGGGGATAGGGACATTCCCGCCCCGTGACCGGATCGAGCTTTGCTATAGCCATCTCAGCTAAGACCCCCCAAGACACTAATGATCTATAATGATTATAGCTTGAAATCAGGAAACTGAAATGTCGACGCCGATGACTTCGCAAAACGGTCTCAACTTGAACCGGGCTGGATTGACTATGTTGAATGTATTTTTGGTAGCCGGGCTGTTTTATTCCCTCTTCATAGTTGCCATGTTCCTCATGCAACGCAGCTTCATGTATTACCCCGACACAGAACTGCCATCGCTGAGCGACAGCAACGTTCCTGAAATGCAGGAAATTAAAACCAAGACCAGTGATGGCCTTGATCTGGTGGCGTGGTACGCAGCGCCCAGCGATCCGGCACGCCCGGTGGTGATCCTGTTTCACGGCAATGCGGGCAACATTGGTGACCGGGGATACAAGGCGCGTTTGCTGCTGGACCGGGGATATGGCGTTTTGTTGGCCGAATACCGTGGCTTTTCCGGCAATCCGGGAACGCCGGACGAACCGGGCCTGGTGGCCGATGGCCGCGCCGCAATAGATTATCTGCTGGGCGTGGGTGTTTCTGAATCCAACATGGTGGTGTATGGGGAATCGCTGGGAACCGGCGTTGCCGTAAAGCTGGCTATAGATACCGCCTTTGACGGCAAGCCGTTCAAGGCGATGGTGCTGGAAGCGCCGTTTTCATCCGCCGTGGATGCGGCGCGCGCGCATTACCCGTTTTTGCCGGTTAAAATGTTCCTGAAAGACCGCTTTGAATCGGAACCGCTGATCAGTGCGGTACGCACGCCGGTATTTATTTTCCATGGCGATCAGGACTGGACCATTCCCATTCGTCTGGGCAAGAAGCTGTTTGCCGCCGCCCAGCAACCCAAACAGTCGCTGTGGATCAAGGGGGCAGGGCACAACAACCTGTTCGATTTCGGTGCCGGGGAAGCGGTTCTGGGGTTCCTGAACAAGGTAGATTCCGGCGGCTTCTAAGGCTTGCGAAGGCCTTTGGGGGCAATTTCCAAACCGAGCCATTGCCTTAGCTAAACCCCACAATCCATTGATTTCAATACATATAGTGACCTAATGCAGGGGTCACCGATTCTTTGCTGGCGAATCCCTTGATATTGCTAGTAAAATATTAACCATAGCTGCGCCCGATAGAATTTCAGGGCGTTAAGTCATGGCCAGAAAGCCACAAAAACTTGGAACCGATGTCCGAGCACCTATCGTGGTGCGCGGGCACTTCTGGTGGTTCCAGACAGAGTTTAACAAGGCGGAAAACCATGGCGCTAGGCGCCCGGCAACTACCCAGTCTATCCCAGCCCCTGCCTGTCGGTCAGTCGCATGCGGCCGCGCGCGCCTATGCGACGGTTTCCAGTGGCCCGGTCGAGGAAATTGACGCTAAATCGGGCGTTACGACCGAAGAAAACTTCGCTTTTAAGGATTTTACCGATGCCGGCTTCCGTCGCCGTCGCGAAGCCCCGCCGATCAAGAACACCGCAGGCAAAGTTGATATTCCTTCGGCGTCCTTTGCCCACATCATGATCCAGGAACAAGCCAACAGCGAAACGCCGGAGGCGCCCCAATACGGCACCAACGCCTTTCGCGGCATGTTGAGCCGCGCGATTAACGCATATGAAAACACGGCCGAGGTTATCAGTGGCGGCGTCAGCCCGCTGGGGGCCACATTTTCGCTGACACTATGAAGATCCGCTCCGGTGACAGCCATCACTGAGCCGAAAAGACCAGTTTGGTTAAATAGGGGTCTTGGACAGCAAAGAGACCAAATGAGGATTTGAGGATGATTGCAGGAATACTCGGTGCAGCCATTTCAGGGGTAAATCTCAATTCGCAGCGCGTAAGCGCGGCGGCGAAAAACATCGCCAATGTGTCTACGCCCGGCTACCAGCCTGAAAAGGTTGAAGCCACCAGCGTGGTTACAGGCCAGTCACCGGCAAACGCCTATCAGCCAGGTGGCGTGCAAAGCGTGACCCGCACCCAGTTGGTTGATGTGAACGGCGTGCTCAGTACCCAGCCCAGCGCCACCGATCTTGGAACCGAGTTTGCAAACATGATCCTGGCTGAAAAAGCTTACAGCGCCAGCCTCAAAGCGATGAGTGTGGCCGAAGACATGACCGAGAACCTGCTTGACGTGGTGGGTTAGCAGTTTATTAACCTTAGGTGTCCGACCCTGATGCTAACGCATTGAAAACAAAGGTGGCTTATCGCCATTTTTGGCATTTTCCGTTAACATTTTACGGCCCGCCAAGTGCTATGATCAATGGCTCTTCGCCGCCCGCGACCTGCATATTCAGCAAGCTGATAAGGACCAAGTGATTGTTTGGTGTGAATTCCACTTTCGATGTTGCTTTCTGGTTTTCCGACCAGGCGCTTAATGAAAACGAATACCTGCAACCGCAAAAGCTGCATCGGCTTTTGTATTTGTCACAGGCGCACTACGCCGTTGCGTATAAAGGCGCCAAGCTGATGCCGGCGGTATTTGTGGCCGATGAACTGGGCCCGGTGGAGCCGACCATGTATCAGGCGTTTTCAAACGGTCGCCCGGATGTTCAGGTCGAATTGTTCCTGCCCAACGAGGTCGAATTGTTCCTCAACTCCATCTGGCGGCGCTATGGCCATCTGGATGCCAACCGCCTGAACAAGATCACCAGCGACAACAACGCCTTTATGATTGCGTTGCGCAAGGGCAAACGCGTCGAAATTCCACTGGAAGCCATGATGGCGGCGTTTAAAAAGAAGTCCAAAAACGAGCCCGCAACGGATTCAAGGGGTGGCAAAATTCTGGTCACGCAACACGGTGCCCCGGTCTCGGTCAAGGCGTGGGTTCCGGGCGCCAAGTCTGCGCCCAGCGAGTAGCCCCGCACAGTTACCCAATTTCCACAAATGTCTGGTAAATCAACGCATTTAAAAAAAATTGCGAGCGAAAAGCAGTTGCCAAGACTTACGATAAGTCTAAACTTGCCCGCGCTAGACCTCCCCCACAGAAGGGGCGAGGTATGTGAAAACAACCGCCCCTTTTTTACGTCTTCATGGCGTTTCGAGTTTTAAGGAAGGCGAGTTCATAGGGAGGAGTACCAATGCAAAAAGGAGCAAAGCTTCTTAGTGTTCTGGCAGTGGGTGTCGCATGTGCGGCCCTGGTTGCACCGGGACAGTCCGAAGCCAAGGTTGAAGGCGACACCATTACTTTGGGTGCCGCATTGTCGTTTACCGGCAAGTATTCATCCAACGGCAAACACACCAAAAATGGTTACGAGCTGGCTGCCAAAATGATCAACGAGGCAGGCGGTGTTAGCGTTCAGGGTAAGTCTTACAAGCTGAAGATTCAGTACTATGATGATGAATCGACGCCTGCACGTTCCGCCCAGTTGCTGGAACGCCTGATTACTCAGGACGGTATTCGCTACATCCTCGGCCCCTATGGTTCAGGTCCGACCGCTGCAATGGCGCCGGTGGTTGAACAGTTCAAGGTGCCGATGGTTGAAGGCAATGGTGCTTCGCGCTCCATCTTCAACA
>DAOVVL010000226.1 GCA_030637205.1 Thalassospiraceae bacterium
AATCCTGAACTGGGTGCGGGTGATCACGCGGAACTTATCGCCGAAATTTCGGCCACCTTGTATGAACAGAACGACGAGCTGTGCGCAGCTGCGTTGGGTGCCTTGGGCGCGCTCGAAGGTGAAGCGGCGCTGGAAACCCTGACCACAACCCTTGAAAACAACGCCCGCGCACCGGCCGTTCGCCTGGCCGCAGTTGCAGCCCTTGCAAAGCTTGGCGGCGACGTGGCAGCGAAGGCCCTGGCCAACGAATTGGGCGATGAAAATCGCCAACTGCGTCTGGATGCCATGGCGGGTCTCTCTAGCATGGCATCGCGCGAAGGGGTCTGGCCAAACGCCTACGGTCAAATGCTGTTGGCAGCGCTGAGCGGCGAATTGGTGCCAAGCCCCGAACCAGAACCACAAGACGATGAAACCCCTGAGCCCGAAACATCTGGTGAAGATGGAGAAGGTGAAGCCAGCGACGAAGACATAGAGGTTGAAGAAGAACCGCGGCCGACGCCAACTTCGACGTTGGATGCCATCCTCAACCCCGACGATATGGCCGACGTCGCACAAACCGACGAAGAAGCAAACATCGAACTGAACGCCGAAGACCTAGATTTTCTGGCGCTGACCGAACAGCGAAAGTTGAGCAGAAAAACGGTTGCGTTGGTGCCTGATGTAGAGCCGCACAAGGATGTGCGCGCATTCGCCGCCCGGCTGTTGGGCGATCACGCGAATGGCGAAGTGGCAGATTTGCTGGCAAGTGTACTTGAAGAAGAAGATGAAGCACTTTTGCTGGCAGCGGCTGACTCGCTTATCCGCGTGGTTGGCAAGCTTGACCAAGTTTCCGAAACGGTTCGCGATGCCGCGATCGGCCTCATTTCCAAACCGCAGCCTGAATTGCGTTTGTTTGCGGTTCGTGCCCTGGGCGCGATGGACGCCGATGATGTGATTGAAAAGGCGCTCGCCCGCTTGCTGAAGGACGACGACAGCTTCCTGCGTGTCGAAGCCGTGGCGGCGCTTGGACGTTTGCACCGCATGTGGCCGGCCATTGTTAAGCGCCTTTCTGATGAAGATCCATCTGTGCGCCTCGCCGCGGCAACCGCGCTAACCAGGCGCGCCAGTAGCGAAGACATCGATTTAATTGGTGATTTTTCCCTGTCGTTTGAAGGCTATCACGGCCGCGAAGCGGCGCGCCTGATGCGCAAATTTAATGTGACCGGGGGCAACGAATACTTCCTGAGCGTTTTGGCCGATGAGGAACAAAAACGTTACTGGCAAGTGGCCATCGAAGCGTTGGAAGAAATAAACCAACAGGACGCGGCATGACCCTGCCAGCGGAAGTAATGAATTTTATGAGGACCGTTTTCATGAAAAACAACAAAGGAACCAGAGACATGATCAGCAAAACCTCAATTATAGGATTGTTGGCGGGCGTTGCCTTAAGCGCCACTTTTGCCCTGGATGCACAGGCCGCAAGCAAATACACCGAAATGGACGTTTCCGGTGGCGGATCGGTTTCCGGAAAAGTCACGTTCAGCGGCGCCATGCCGTCCGATGCCATTGAGCAGATCCTGATTACCAAGGATCAAGCGGTTTGTGGCGAAGGCGAACGCGAAGTCGTCTGGGTTGATCTTAAGGGCGATGCCCTGCGCGGCACCTTCGTTTTTATCGATAAAATCAAGGAAGGCAAGAAGTGGGCCGAACCGCCGGGCGGAAAATATTTGGTGGAACAAAAGGGCTGTCGTTTCATCCCATGGGCACAGGTGGTTAAGCCCGGTCCGCTCACCATTCGCAACAGCGATAAAGGCGTGCTGCACAACATCAACACCCGCGAACATCTGGGCGTTGAAAAGGGACGTTCCGGGCCGATGCGCACCTTGTTTAACTTCGGCCAGCCTGACCCCGGCGACATTGTGCAGGACCTGAAACCCCGGCGTGCCAACTACATCCCCATTAACTGCGAAGCCCATAACTTCATGTTCGGTTTCATCATGGCACCGCCGCACCCCTATGCCGTGGTGGTCGGTGACGATGGTTCGTACACCATCGGCGATATTCCGCCCGGTGATTACACCCTGAAAGCATGGCATCCGCGCTTTGGCCTTCAGGAAAGCAAAATCACTGTTGCTGGTGGCGGTGCCGCCAGTGCCAACTTTGCATTCACCAATTAAGAAAACGATGAGAGGCGAGGGCGAGTGACATGAAGCACGGATACCACAGTGTCGCTAAACTGGGGCTAGCAGGCTTGGTTTTGCTTGCCGCCGCCCTCGTGTCTTCGCCGGCCTTTGCGCTGGAGGCGAATGAATACCGCCAGATCCTTGGCATCGATTCCCGACGCCTGATCTGGTTTATCGCGCAAATGCATCTGTTTTTCGGCGCCTTCGTTCTGGGCGTACCGTTGTTTGCGGTGATTATCGAAGTCGTCGGCTGGCGTTCGGGCGACAAGAAATTCGACAAGCTGGCTTATGAGTTTACGTCGCTGCTCAGCGTCGCTTACGCCACCACGGCGGCCTTTGGCGGTTTGCTGGCATTTGCGTTGTTCACCCTGTATCCGACCTTCATGGGTTACATGGCGGGTGTTTTCAAAGACATCATGTTTATGTATGCGCTGTTGTTCTTCGGCGAAACGTTCTTGCTATACCTTTATTACTACGGCTGGAAGGCGATGAAATCGACCAAGCCGTTTTCCGCCACCACCCGGTATGTGTTCAAAGGGCTGGGCGTGGCCATGCTGGTCTTGTTCGCGGTCTTCTTCTTTGGCGGCATGGGACCGGACATGCGCACCGATACCCGCGTGTTCATGTCGGTGCTTTACATCCTGCCCACCGCCATTGGCCTGTTGTTGGTCAAGGATCTAAAAACATTTCATATATTCATCGGTATCATGCTCAACGTGGTCGGTACCGCGATTATGCAACTGGCCAACAGCTGGGCCGGTTTCATGATGAGCCCCGCCGGCGTCAACGAAGCGGGCGAGCTGATCGGCACCACCTGGCAGGCATTTGAAAACATCCTCGCCACCCCAATCGCCATTCACCGCATGCTCGGCAACCTGGCCTTTGGTGGGCTGGTGGCGGGTTCGTACGCGGCCGTTAAGTTCATCGGATCAAAAACCGCAGAAGAGCGCGCGCACTATGACTGGATGGGCTACATATCCAACTTTGTCGCCATCGCTGCGCTGATTCCATTGCCGTTTGCCGGTTATTATTTGGGCCGCGAAGTTTATTCAACCAGCGCCGTCATGGGCAACAACATGATGGGTGGTGATTTTTCATGGACCTTTATCATTCAGGCCATGCTGGTGGGGTCGCTGTTCCTGATATCAAACTATTATCTGTGGAGCGGCATGACCCGCATCCCCGGTGCAGAGCGTTATTACAAGCTAATCAAGTTTATCCTGTTTGCATTGATCCTTTCGTTCGCCATCTGGCTGACACCGCACAACCTTCCGCTTAGCTCGCTGGAAGTGGGAGAGATGGGCGGCAGCCAATATCATCCGGTGCTGAAGTTCTTAGGCCTGATGCCAGCCAAAAATGCGGTGGTGAACCTGATTATTCTTGCCACCTTCTTCAGCTTCCTGCTGTATCGCCGGGGCAACAAGGTCGATGTGGTTTCAATTCGCGATCAGGGCAAAACACCGCGCATCATTATCCTCGTCGTGGGCCTGATGGGTGTTGCGATTGTCGCCCAATACGCGATCACCATGTTGGGTATGGACCCGGCCGAGCTGGATCTGTCGCCGGCCCATGAAGAATATCTCGATACCATCGGCTGGTTGTTGGTGTTTGAAGCGGTGATGGGCGTGCTGGCCATCGGGCTGTCGCTGGTCGATCGCGGCAAACTGGGTCAATGGCTGTACCTGGGCACGACCGCGTTCAACGTCGCCATATTCCTTGGCGTTTACGGCTTCATCGTGATGGAAAAAGCATCACCCGTGCTGCGCAACGTTGCGGTGGCGCAATTCCTGCAACTGATCAGCTGCCTGATCGTCGTCGGCGTCATCGATATGTACCTGTTCAAAGGGCCCAAGGAAGTTGGGCCGTTGAAGTGGGGCAAGATGACGGTGCGCAGCCAGTACGCACTTTTGCTGCTGACCATCGTAATATCGCTGAATATGGGCCTGATGGGCTTCATCCGTTCC
>DAOVVL010000093.1 GCA_030637205.1 Thalassospiraceae bacterium
AACCTTCGGTGGTCACGGTTTCTACCAGTGAAGGCGGATACATGGTGACCTTGGGGTTTTCGCAATCGGCGCTGGATGTACATTTTATGAATTCATCCTTGTTAATGCCGCTTCCGAAATCCACCTTGACCATTTTGTATTTACCCAACACCGCAGTCGGTGCCCAGTAATAGCCAAACCATGCCTGTTTGCGCTCATACGCCTTGGCGATGGCACCCGATAGGCCCGCGCCTGAACCGGGATCAACCAGATCAAAACCGGCGTCAGCCAGTTTCAGCGCCTTGAACAGGTTGCCTGCCGAGATTTGGCAGTTCCAACCCGCAGGACAGGTCATGAAACCGGACAAGTCGGGGTCTTCAGGGTGTTTGAACATTTTGGCATTGGCAATCACGCCCTTGATGGTCGCCAGGCTCGGGTCTTTGTCGACCATGTATTGCGGCACCCAAAAGCCTTCTTCGCCGCCGTCAGATAATGACTTGCCGGCAATGCGTAGGCGTTTTTCGGCAACGCCCTTCTCAATGGCTTCTTTTAACGAGTTGCTCCAAAGCTCAGGCGCAATATCGGGCTCGCCCTTTTCGGTCATGGATGTACCGGTCGGCATGGTGTCGCCGGGAACCAGTTCCGCTTCACAGCCATAACCATGCTGCAGAATGAAGCGATCGACATTGGCGATCAGCGAGGCCGAGTTCCAGTTCATGTCGGCGATGGTGACCTTGCCGCAGTCGCCCGCTGCCAGCGCCGGGCTTGCCGAAAAGGCAACGATGGCGGCAATCAAGAATAATTTTGTCTTTTTCACAGTAATTCCCCTGTTATCCCGTTTATTTATAGTCCACACAAGTATTGATTAAGTAAAAAACACAAGGTAGCAAAATCAACCAAACTGTTTTCTTGTGTCTATTACTATTACTTACCTATTACTTTATTGTTAGTTACAGATACTTATGATGGTTTTGCTTGGGTTTTATTATTGGCACACCTGAATGTTCTTTACAAGAAAAGCTCAAATTCAGCAGGATTATGGCTTTTTGTAATTTTAGCTTTCCCTTATATAACGGTTTTATTATATAAGAGCAGGGCAAAAGGCAGGCACCTCTCAATGAACCTGCCGTGCACCCCATCAGGAACCGAGGCTTACCCCGGACCCAGCTGAAACATGGGTCTTCTGGAGACGTTTGAATGACCGTTGATCCCAAGCCGGCTACCGCCGACATCCATGACCCGCATGCTAAAGCCGACAAAGTGGATTTCTCGCCCTCGCTGGGCGACGAAGTGAAATACACCACGTGTTACATGTGCGCGTGCCGGTGCGGCATCCGCGTCTATATGAAAGACGGCAAGGTCCGCTACATTCAGGGCAACAAAAACCACCCGATCAACAAAGGCGTTCTGTGCGCCAAGGGTTCCAGCGGCATCATGCAGCACTATTCGCCGGCGCGGCTAAGCAAACCCCTCAAGCGTGTCGGGCCGCGCGGCTCCGGTGAATTTGAAGAGATCGAATGGGACGAGGCGATGGACATCGCCACCAAGCGTCTTAAAAAAATTCGCGAAACCGATCCATCCAAGCTGGCGTTCTTTACCGGGCGCGATCAATCGCAAGCCACCACCGGCTGGTGGTCGTCCATGTTCGGCACGCCCAACTACGCAGCCCACGGCGGCTTTTGTTCGGTCAACATGGCGGCGGCGGGTTTGTATTCCATCGGCGGTGCGTTCTGGGAATTTGGCGAACCCGATTGGGGTCTAACCAAATATTTCATGATGTTCGGCATGGCCGAAGATCACGATTCCAACCCCATCAAGATCGGGCTGGGCAAACTGAAAAAGCGCGGCGCCAAGTTTGTGTCGGTCAATCCCATCCGCACCGGCTATTCCGCCATTGCCGATGAATGGGTCGGCATCCGCCCCGGCACCGACGGCCTGTTCGTAATGGCGTTGATGCACGAATTGTTGAAAGCGGGCAAAATCGACCAGCAATACATCGTGCGTTACACCAACGCCCCGTGGCTGGTGATCCAGGACGAAGGCGCATCAGACCACGGCATGTTTGCGCGCGATGATGAAGGCGATCCGCTGGTGTGGAGCACCAAAGACGAAGCCTTGAAGCCGTCAACCGACATCACCACCACGCCGGCACTTAAAGGCGAATACACCCTTGCCGATGGTCGCACCGCGGTACCGAGCTTTCAGCTTGTGGCCGAGCGTTATCTCGATGAACAGTACGCCCCCGATGCGGTGGCCGAAACCTGTGGCTTAAAAGCCGACGACATTCGCCGCATTGCAGCCGAGCTGGCCCACGTTGCGTTCGAAGAAGAGATCGAGCTCGACATCAAATGGGTCGATTGGGCCGGACGCCGCCAGGACAAGATGATCGGCCGCCCCGTGTCGTTTCATGCCATGCGCGGCATTTCGGCGCATTCCAACGGCTTTCATACGTGCCGCGCCATTCACGTGTTGCAGATGTTTTTGGGCTCGGTCGAAGTCCCCGGCGGCTTTCGCATCAAGGCCCCGTTCCCCAAGCCCATCCCGCCGACCAACAAACCGACCGGCAAGGTCGATCACGTCAAACCCGGCACCCATTTGCCGGGCATGGCGCTGGGCTTTCCCACCGAGCCTGCGGATTTGCTGTTAAAAGATGACGGCTCTGCCGTGCGCATTGACAAGGCCTACACATGGGAACACCCGCTGGCCAGTCATGGCCTGATGCACATGGTAATCCACAACGCATGGAAGGGTGATCCGTACAAGATCGACACCCTGATGCTGTTCATGGCCAACATGAGCTGGAATTCGTCGATGAACACTTCCAAGGTGATCGAAATGCTCACCGACAAGGACGAAGACGGCGAATACAAAATCCCCAACATCATTTATTCCGACGCGTACTATTCGGAAATGGTGCCCTATGCGGACTTGATCCTGCCCGACACCACATACCTTGAACGTTTTGACTGCATCTCGCTTTTGGATCGTCCCATCTCGTCACCCCATTCGGCGGCTGATGCGATCCGTTATCCCATCGTTGAGCCCGATCGTGACGTGCGCGGTTTCCAGGGCGTGCTGCTGGATCTGGGCGCGCGTCTGGGTCTTCCGGGTATGGTCAATGATGACGGATCGGCCAAATATCCGGGCGGCTATCCCGATTACATCGCCAACCATGAACGCCAGCCCGGCGTCGGCCTGCTGGCCGGTTGGCGGCTGCAAGACGAAGACGGCGACCACATGGATTGCCGCGGCCCCGCCAACCCCAACCAGCTAGAAAAATATCTGGAAAACGAAAGTTTCTGGCATCACGAATTTTTGCCCGAACACACGTACTACAAGATGGCCAACAAGGGGTACCTCGAATGGGCGCATGAACTGGGCTGTGTTGTGACTAAAACCCAGATTGTGTTCCACATGTATTCGGAAATTCTGCAATCGTTCAAACTGGCCGGTGAAGGCCACGGCGAACACCAGCCGCCGGAAGAACACCGCGAACGCATCGCGACCTATTTCGACCCGCTGCCGATCTGGTATCAGCCGCTGGAAGAAACGCTGACCGATCTGGATGAATACCCGTTGCATGCGCTGACCCAGCGCCCCATGCACATGTATCATTCATGGGGATCGCAAAACGCGTGGTTGCGCCAGATCACCAACCAGAACCGCATGTACATCGCCCGTAAGTTAGGCCGTGAAAAAGACATCAAGGACGATGACTGGATCTGGATTACCAGCCCGCATGGCCGCATCAAGGCGCAGGTCAAACTGATGGATGGTGTAAATGCCAACACGGTTTGGACATGGAACGCCATCGGCAAACGGGCCGGTGCGTGGAATTTGGATAAAGACGCCCCCGAAGCGAAGAAGGGCTTCTTGCTCAATCACCTGATCAGCGAATTGTTGCCTGCGCGTGGCGACGGCTATCGCTATTCCAATTCCGATCCGGTCACCGGCCAGGCCGCGTGGTTCGATTTGCGGGTCAAGATCGAAAAATGCAATGCGGACGAGGTAGAGGAGAGCTGGCCCCAGTTCGAGCCGACCGCCAAACCGCCGCACATGGTCGATGCGCCCGATATCCTGCGTTACGGCGAAGAATTCAAACCCGGCAAGAAAGCCAAAAACGCAAAAGATGCCAAAAACGGAGGGAGCAAATAACATGACCTCGCTTCCCCAAAGCACGAACAAAAGGCTCGGCCTGGTCATTGATCTCGATACCTGCGTCGGCTGTCATGCGTGCGCCACCAACTGCAAGGAATGGAATACCGGCGGCCACATGGCGCCGTTGACCGATCAAAACCCTTACGGCAAAGACCCAGATGGGGTTTGGTTCAACCGGGTACATTCGTTCGAGGTCGATCGCGGCGACGGGCCGGGCGTTACCATAAACTTTCCAAGATCGTGCATGCATTGTGACAATGCCGCATGTGTCACCGTGTGCCCGACGGGCGCAAGTTATAAACGCGCCGAAGACGGCATTGTATTGGTCAACACCGACAAGTGCATCGGTTGCAAGCTGTGCAGTTGGGCGTGCCCCTACGGTGCGCGTGAATTTGATGAAGACGAAGGTGTGATGAAAAAATGCACCCTTTGCATCGACCGCATTTACAACGAAACGCTTGATATTGAAGACCGCCAGCCCGCGTGCGTGCTTACGTGCCCGGTTGGCGCGCGTCATTATGGTGATTTCAATGATCCCAATTCAAATGTATCCAAACTGGTGGCAGAACGCGCCGGGCGGCCATTGATGCCGGAACTTGGCTACAACCCAACCAACCGTTACTTGCCCCCGCGCGCACGTCGCGTTGATGCCGAAAATATCGGCGCGCAATCTAGACTTGATCCCGTCAGCCCCCGCAAAGGTTTCCTTTCGTGGGTCGATAATGCGCTGTCGCGTTAGATTTTTTTGGCGCGAGAAGTAGAGCGCGCGACATATACGAAATAAAAGGGTTTAAATTATGCATCCCGCATTTTCAGTTATCTTCTTCACCACCAGTTCCGGCGCCGGTTACGGCTTGTTGGCGTTGATGGGCCTGTTTGGCGCCGCGGGTCAGTTGCCGCAAGACCGCTGGTTTGGCCTGACCGGTTTGTTCATTGCGTTGGGTCTGGTTTCTGCCGGACTGCTGGCTTCGATGCTTCACCTGGGCCGCCCCGAGAGAGCCTGGCGCGCCATGAGCCAGTGGCGTTCCAGCTGGTTGGCGCGCGAAGGCGTACTGGCGCTGGCAACCTATGTGCCCGCCGGCATTTTTGCCATTGGCTGGGTATTTCTGGAAAACACCAGCGGCCTGTTCGCCCTGATGGGTGTGTTGAGCACGGTGATGGCTTTGCTGACGGTGATCGCGACCTCGATGATTTACCGTTCGCTGAAAACCATTCACCAGTGGAACAACTGCTGGACCCTGCCGGGATATGTGACGCTTAGCCTGATGACCGGTGCGCTGCTGCTAAGCGCATTGTTGATGGTGTTTGGCGAACAGGTTCGCGCGGTTCACGGTTTGGTTCCGGTTGCCATTGTGGTGGCATGGATCGTCAAGTACGTGTACTGGCGCTTTATCGACACCACCCAAAGTCTGGCAACACCCAATTCCGCCATCGGCGTTGATGGCGCCAGCGTCAAACCGCTGGACCCGCCCCATTCCACTGAAAATTATTTGCTCAAGGAAATGGGCTTTCAGGTGGCGCGCAAACACGCAACCAAGCTGCGTTTGATTTCCATCGCTACGCTGTTTGTACTGCCGCTGGTTTTAAGCTTGATTGCCTATATGGGCGTTGGTGGCATGATTGCGCTGATCGCTGCTGTGCTGGCGGTGATGTTGGCGGGGCTGGGCATCCTTGCGGAACGGTGGTTGTTTTTTGCCGAAGCCCGCCACGCGGTCAATTTGTATTACGGCGCTGAAAGCGTCTAGTCGATTAGCCCGGCTTCGCGGTAGTAGCGAAACGCGCCCGGATGCATCGGGGCGCTCAAACCTTCACTGACCATCCTGGCTGGATCAAGGTCGGAAAATGCCGGGTGCAGGTTGCGAAACGTTTCCAGATCTTCAAAAACCGCCTTGGCCATTTCGTAGACATCCTCTTCGCTGGTTGATGCGCGCGTCATCACGGTGGCGCTTAAACCGAAAGTCTGGGTGCTGTCATCTTGACCCCGGTACATGCCGCCGGGAATGGAAACTTTGCTGTAATATTCATTTTCGGCTATCAGGCGATCAATTTCAGGCCCGGTAACATCCAGCAGATTGCTTTGGCACAGGGCGAAGGCTTCGTTAATGGATGCATTGGGATGGCCCACGGTGTAAACCATCGCATCAATATCGCCATTACAAAGCGCGTTGGATTGTTCCGATGCTTTCAGGTCGTAAACTTCAGAAAAGAAATCTTCGCCCCACCCCATTGCCTTCATCAACACAGCCATGGTTTCGCGCTGCCCCGATCCGGGGTTGCCGATGTTCATGTGGCTGCCTTGGGTGTCGCGAATATGTTTCATATTGCTACCCGCGCGCGCGACCACGGTGAAGGCTTCATAATGAAGAGACATCACCGAACGCAAATTTTCTGCCGGACCAACATTTTCAAAACCGGAGGTTCCGTTCACCGCATGATACTGAATGTCGGACTGAACGATGCCGAAGTCGATAATACCTGAAAGAATGTTTTCAACGTTCTGGCGTGAACCGTCCGAACTTTCCACCGTGCAGCGGATGTCGTGACGATCCCGGTTTTTATTGACCAGATAGCAGATGGAACCGCCCGCAGGATAATACACCCCGGTGACGCTGCCCGTGCCGATTGACATGAAACTTCGTTCTGCGGCCTGCGGTTCGCCTGATACGAACGATACCGCCATCACCAAGGCAGCAATAGCTGATGCCCTAACGGCCCCCATTTTATTTTTCACTTCTGGTTCGTCCTACTATCTGGGTCCATCAACTATTTGTTCTTTGCAAATTGTTGAAAGTGTTCTTTTGAACGCGCTAATTTTTTAGCTTTTCCCTCAAGACCCACCCCCCGACTAAAACACATCGAAGTACGAACATCTTAACCGCAATTGCTGCCGTACCGCAATCTTGAACCAAAGCGATTGCGCTCGGAAGTGCGCAAAGATGTTGTTTTCAAACGAAAAACCCCGGCTACAGATTTTTGCAGCCAGGGTTTTTTACAAAAGTTTCAATAACCTTACAGCAAGTGGCGATGCGCCAGATTGCTCATCAGGTCGGCAATGCCAAAATT
>DAOVVL010000302.1 GCA_030637205.1 Thalassospiraceae bacterium
CACCTTGGCGATCAGGGGTTTAAGTTCCGGCCCGATCTGCGGCCACAACCACCAACCGCTAACGCCCACAACCACCATGAACACCAACAACCACAAAAAGCCGCCGCTGGCGGTGGGTGTGGTTTCGGTCGGCACGGCGTCCGCCTTTTTGGCCGACTTCGTTTTCCGTGCTGTTTTTGGGACCGTTTTGGGGCCAGATTTTCGGCTGGGTTTATGGGTCGTGTCGTCGCTCATGGGTTTGTCTACCTCGGGAAAAATCCAGTGTGAAAAATCCGCTGTGAAAAGTCAGGTAAAATCCTAGCACGATGAAACCATCTCGTCTTTAAGGTCTTAGGCCTTCAGCGATGCCAGCAACGCTGCCTGCTCTGGCCGTTCGGCGACCACCACCGCAGCCCAGCCCAGCGCCTCGACCTTTTGTGCCACCGCGCTTGAGAGGCAATAGACGTTGAGCTGACCGAGCATTTCAGCCAGCCCCGCATCCAGCGCCAGCTTGGCAAAGGTCATGGCGGTGCGCGGCGAAAATAAAAGCACGCCATCCACGTCGCCCGCGACAATCGCATCCAGCGCGTTTTGTGGCAGCGTTTCAGGAGTTTGGGCTGAATATAAAACTTCCCGGCGATAGCTAAAACCAGATGCTTCGAGCTTGCCCTTCAGGTCACCGGCAATGCGCGATCCCGCGGCGTGCAATAACGCCCCGCCAGATGTTTCCAACTGATCTGCCGCAAGTAACGTCAGCGCCAACACATCACCCGTGGCGCTGGTCACATCGGTAAACCCAAGTGCTGTGGCTTCGCGCGCCGTAGCGTCGCCCACCGCCAGTGCTTTCAGATCACGCACCTTGGATCGTTTGGCAAATGCGCGCACCCCGTTGGCCGACGTAAACAGCAACGCCTGAACACCGGTGGTGTCAATTTCTGGTCCGTCATCAAAGATGATTTCGAGCAGCGGTGCCGAGATGCTTTGCACACCCATCAGCGTCAGCTCGCTCGCCAACGCTTCGTTATCAAGTCGGGGTCGGGGCAACAAAACGCGAAATCGCTGCTCCTTAAAAAAATTCGGCGTTAATCCTGACCCTCAAGAAACCCGGGGCCGACGTGGCCTTTTAATTCATGGCCGGCGTCAGAACCCATGGCTTGCGCAGACTTCATGGACGCCGCACCGCTGCGGCTGGCCTCAAACGCTTCGCTGCCGTCAGGTCTTGCAATCAGACCCTGAAAGCTGAGCGTATTGTCGCCCGTATATAAAGCATGCGCCGCAATAGGCGTGCGGCATGATCCATCCAGCACGGTCAGGAAAGCGCGTTCTGCGCTCACGCGGATCATGGTTTGTTCGTGGTTCAGTTTGGCCAGCACCTCGTTGGCGCGATCATCATCCGTGCGCGACGTAATGCCGATGGCACCCTGGCCGACGGCTGGCAAAAATTCGTGGGTATCGAGAACGCTGGTGGCGACGTCTGCCATGCCAAGGCGCGTGAGGCCCGCCAGTGCCAACATGGTGGCGTCAACTTCGCCGGCTTCAAGTTTGCGCAGGCGCGATTGCACGTTGCCGCGAAAGGTAATGACTTTTAAATCGGGGCGACGTTTCAAGATTAATGCCTGACGCCTTAAAGATGCGGTGCCGACCACGGCGCCTTCGGGTAGATCCCACAGTTTGTCCGCCTTGTTGGAAATAAACGCATCGCGCACGTCTTCGCGTTCCAGCATACATGGCAGGTGAATGCCGTCGGGCAGCCACGTGGGCACGTCTTTCATGGAATGCACCGCGATGTCGATATCGCCGCTTAGCATCGCATCATCGATTTCCTTGGTGAACAGGCCCTTGCCGCCGATGTCAGCCAGCGGGCGGTCCAGCACCGCATCGCCGGTGGTCTTGATGACGATGATTTCGATGGCGCCATCGCCTGAAAGCTCAGGAAAGGCTGCCGCCAGCTTGGCCTGGGTCTCATGGGCCTGGGCCAGCGCCAGCGGGCTTCCGCGGGTACCGATGCGAAGTGGGGAAGTGCTCATTGGCGAATATAACCTTTGTTTAAGTATGCAGGGGGGCCGGGTGGTATCAATCGGTGGATCAGAGTAAAGTCCAACCCCGGTGAAGCCAAGTTCTAAACGATTGAGGTCTTTATATATATGATTGTTCTGGGAATCGAAACCAGTTGCGACGAAACCGCTGCCGCCGTCATCGAAGATGGCGCGGATGGACCCCGTGTCCTGTCAGACGTGGTGCTGTCGCAAATTGAGGCCCATCGCCCCTATGGCGGCATTGTGCCCGAAGTAGCGGCGCGCGCGCACATACAAACCACCGACGCCGTGGTCCGCGAAGCCATGGAAAAATCGGGTCTTGATTTCAAGGATTTGGACGCGGTGGCGGCCACCGGAGGCCCGGGGCTGATCGGCGGCGTGATCGTCGGCGTGATGACGGCCAAGGCCATTGCGCTATCAACAGGCATTGCGTTTGTTGCGGTGAACCATCTGGAAGGCCACGCGCTGACGGCGCGCTTAGACGACGAGCTTGAATTTCCCTATCTGTTGTTGCTGGTATCGGGCGGGCATTGCCAACTGTTGATCGTTGAAGGGGTCGGCAACTATACGCGCCTTGGCACCACCATTGATGATGCCATCGGCGAGGCGTTTGACAAGTCGGCCAAGGTCTTGGGGCTTGGCTATCCCGGCGGGCCGGCCATCGAAGCCGCGGCGGCGAACGGCGATAGCGCGCGCTTTGATTTGCCGCGCCCGTTAAAAGGCAAGCCCGGATGCGATTTTTCTTTTTCCGGCCTGAAAGCCGCGGTCAAGCGCACGGTGGATGCACTGCCGCCCGGCGAGTTGCTGGAACAAGATATCAACGACATGGCGGCCTCGTTTCAGCTCGCGGCGGCGGATACGGTCGCGGACCGCACAGCGCGCGCGATCAGGATTTTCAAGGAAAAGCACAACCACGCAAACACGCTGGTGGTGGCAGGCGGCGTCGCCGCCAACACCTTGTTGCGCCAACGGCTCGATCAGTTGTGCCAGGAACACGGCCTAAAGCTGATGGCGCCACCGCCGCATCTGTGCACCGATAACGCCGCCATGATCGCGTGGGCCGGTATCGAACGCCTGAA
>DAOVVL010000334.1 GCA_030637205.1 Thalassospiraceae bacterium
CACGATAGAAAAACCCATCGCAGGTGGCGCACGCGGACACACCCATGCCCATCAGGGCCTGTTCACTTTCCAGCCCCAGCCACTTGGCCGATGCGCCTGTTGAAATGATGACGCTATCAGCTGTGTAGGTGTCGCCGCTGTCGCCTTTGCAGGTAAAGGGCCGGGTTGAAAAGTCAGCCTCCAGAATCACGTCGTCGATCAGGTTGGTGCCGACGTTCTTGGCTTGGGCTTCCATCTGTTCCATCAACCACGGGCCTTCGACGGCATCGGCGAAGCCCGGATAATTTTCGACATCGGTGGTGATGGTCAACTGGCCACCGGGCTGCAGGCCGCGAACCAGCGTTGGTTCAAGACTGGCGCGGGCGGCATAAATGGCGGCGGTGTATCCGGCTGGGCCGGAACCGATGATGAGTACTTTGCTGTGGTGCGTGGTGGGCATGGACAGGTGTTCTCTTTTCAAATATGGCGGTTGCAGGCGACGAAATCCTTGTCAAAGATAGAAACCCCCAAGGCCTTGTGCAAGGGGGTGAAATCATAAGGGTGTTGGCCATTCGGGCCTGTGAAATCCCGATGAAGGCCGCGCTCAGCGCGGTTTTCGAGGTCTGGGGCGGCCTTTGCCCTTGCCCCAGTGGGCGTTGTAATATAATTACTCTGACAAGGAGAGGCTCTTGAGCAACCCAAATCATTCCAAGGTCAAACTCGACAAGATCGACCGCCGCATCCTGCATGATTTGCAGGAAGAGGGGCGCATCACCAATGTCGAGCTGGCGCGCCGCGCAGGGATTTCCGCCCCGCCGTGTCTTAGGCGCGTCCGCGCACTGGAAGAAAGCGGGTTGGTGAAGGGCTATCACGCCGAACTGGATGCCCGCCCGCTGGGTTTCAACGTCACCGTATTTGCCCAGGTGGGCCTTGCCAGCCAGGCCGAGCCGGATCTGGAGGCTTTCGAAGCCCTGGTCCACACGTGGGCCGAAGTGCGCGAATGCCATATGCTGGCGGGTGAAACGGATTTTCTGTTGAAGGTCGTTTCTGCCGATTGGGAATCGTATCAGGAATTCCTGACCACCAAGCTGACGGCGGCGGCAAACGTCAGCCACGTAAAATCGGCGCTCAGCGTACGCTCATCAAAGGCGCTGCCCGGTGTTCCGATTGAGATCGACGACTAAGCAATCGCGAAGCCTAAAACCCTAGAATATCTTCAATCGCTTCGATGCCCTTGATGGCGCATACATCGTCAGCCTCGCCACCCGGTGCGCCCGAAACGCCGACCCCGCCGACCAGCTCGCCGCCAGAATTCACCATCATGCCGCCGCCCAACATTGCCGCGTTTTCAAGATGGCGGACACCTGCTTGGGGCTGGCCCGGCCCGGTGACTTCCAGCATGTCGCTGGTATTGGTGCGAAAACTGATCGCCGTCCACGCCTTGCGCCATGCTGTTTGGGGCGTGTGCGGCCCGGCAAAGCGGTCGCGCAGCATGACCTGTTCAATGCCTGCGCGGTCAACCACCGATACGGCAACCTGATAGCCTTCTTCGCGGCATGCTTCCAGCGTAGCTGTGGCAAGCGCAAGGGCCGTTTCAGGGGTCATGGACGGGGTGGAAAAGGTGCCTTCGGCTGTTGCCGTAACCGGAAGTGCGGTTACGAACGCAGCAGCAAGAATAAGGTTTTTCATATGCTCACTCCTAAGGTTTATTTGTAATCGACCTTGACGATTTCATACGATTTAGCGCCGCCCGGTGCGTTGATCTCAACCGAATCGCCCACAGACTTCGCGATCAGCGCCCGACCCAACGGCGATGTGACCGACATGCGGCCTTCTTCGATGCTAGCTTCGTGTTGGCCGACGATCTGATAGGTGCTTTCGGCGTCGGTGTCTTCATCGGCCAGTACAACGGTCGCGCCAAAGCGCACCATGTCGCCGGTAAATCCGCTGTGGTCGATCACTTCGGCGTAGCTGACGATGCTTGCCAGTTCCTTGATGCGCCCTTCGATGAAGCTCTGGCGGTCACGCGCGGCGTGGTATTCGGCATTTTCCTTCAGATCACCGTGTTCGCGTGCGGTTGCAATGGCGCGAATAACGGCAGGGCGCTCGACATCTTTCAGGTCGCGCAGTTCTGTTTCCAGAATTTTAAGCCCACCGGCGGTCATGGGGATCTTGTCCACGGGGTAATTCCTCTAACAACACCTGACCCTGTAGAATCAATCAGAAGGGTCAAAAAAATGGCCGCACCCCGTCATGTATCAGGGTGCGTCCGGTTGTGGTCTGATCAAACTCAGACCGTGTGAATAGGATACGCCTGCAATGGGCTTACATCAAGGGTTCCGGCCTTGAGCGCGCGAATGGCTTCAGCCGCGGCGTCCGCGCCTGCCATGGTGGTGTAATGGGGGACTTCCTTGGTCAGCGCCGAGCGCCGGATCGAGAAACTATCAGCAATGGACTGCGCGCCCTCGGTGGTGTTGATCACCAATTGCACTTCGCCTGAAACGATGGCGTCTTCGCAATGGGGGCGGCCTTCCAGCACCTTGTTGATGCGCGTACATGCTATGCCTTCACCTTCCAGATGCGTTTGCGTGCCGCCGGTGGCGATCAGATCGAAACCCAGATCGACCAGTTTTTTGGCGATC
>DAOVVL010000062.1 GCA_030637205.1 Thalassospiraceae bacterium
ATCAGAATGAGTGCCAATGGCCCATATTTCATTGATGCCTGGGCGGTTATTCATCAGGCTGGGCATGAAGCCTTCACGGTTTTCATCAAGGGCAACGATATGAACCGCGTTCTTGACGTTCTGGCCCACTTCCAGATTGGAAAACAGGTTGATGCGCTGAAATGGAATGGGGCCTAAATTGATGGGGATGCCAAATGATGCAACCGTATCCCAGCATCCCAGAAAATCGATCGATGGGAAATAGATTTTGCTCTGATATTTGATGCCTTTTTTGGAAATATATGCAGCCGCCATTCTTGCCACCGCGCTGCCCCGTGAGAATGCAGAGAAACAAATCTTATCCCCCGGTATCCAATAGCTGCAAATCCACTTGTAGGCCCGATTTCTGAGGCCGTGAGCGCCCAAACCAAATGCCCCCCCCAACCACTTGCCGATAAGTGATTGGCCTCTCTCAGCGCCCACACCGGGCAGATATAAAGCCAATTGGTTCCGGGGTGAAAGGGCCTTGTGGAACTTCCTCACATTGGAAGGGCGCGCATCCTTATCATTCAGCCAGGTTCCATCACAATTCACGATTAAGGTTTTGGCCATCGATCATTTCCCCAATTGCCAGTGAGCCGGATCCCATTGCCATAAATCCCAGCCCCAGCGCAAATCTACACCCTCACGCTTGGCAATCGCCTTGATATGGTCGGCAAGTTTCCTGAACCGCCCCATGTGCTCCCAATCAACCGGATATGGCACCGCATCGGCTGCATGAGAGGCGGTGGGGTATTCAATATCTCTGGGGTGGTCTGGGTCCACGTTGTGCTTCCCATGCGGCCATTTCAGATGGGAATTGCCTTCATCATAGGCTTTGTTTTGAGCTGTCTTTGAGCGCCGGCCACAAACAATGGAAAAATCCAAATCATCAGGCGCTTCCTTAATGGCCAGGTTCATCACAAGCTGAATATCGGGGTGGCACGTTGCCAGGCGCTCAGTGGACGATGGTCCGAAGTGTGGCATCAACCGCCCTTTTTATCGGAGAGAGCGTTTTTCTGCTCTTGGAGGCGCTTAAGGTGCAGCTCCATATCCCGGAGCCGGTCTTTGCCTGATTGGGTCGGAGACATGGTGTTGCGGTCTTCCTGCGCCCAGATCGAACGCTGAAGCTGGTCGATTTGGATTTGCAGGATCATCAACTGATTCATGCCGACCTGTTTCACGATAGGCTGAACTTCTGATGCCCAAGCAATGCGGTCAATTTCCATTCCCAAAGCGGCAAGCACACCAACGACAGCAATGCCAGCAGCAATCCATGCTTTAATTTTGGTGGGAATATCTTTAATTTTCATCGTCTAATTCCCGTGAAAGGGGCCACCGCCAATAGGCGAATTTACGGCCAACCAAGCCACCACGGCGGAAAAGGCTCCGGTGATTGACCATCTTATAACGGCGTCCTTTGCAGCCTTCTTGGTGTCGTGGATATCAATTCTTTCTTTGCGTAAGTGTGCAAAATCCTTTTGCATTTCAAGCGGCCTGGCAACGCTCATTCCCATCGCTTCCAATGTGGTGTGAACAATTTGCACGGTTTGCTTCTGGGACACTTCCCCAGCGACTTGATGAGCCACCTCTGAAACGACTTCTTTTATGGCTGCAATATCTTCCGGCTTCAATGCCATCACGCCCCCCTAACGGCTTGATAATAGAAAATCGAGGGCAGATAATAAGCCCAGTTTTTAGGTTTCAGACCTAACAGTTCAAGTACAGGCCCACACCCCTTGACACAATTGGTTCTAAATATGCCGAAAGCTTTGGTGGGCTGACCGGAACACTTAGCCATCGTGGCAAATATTTCTGGGGTTGCTTTGACGCCAGTATCCACAAAAACATAATTCCCATTATCAACAACGGCGATGTTGTTTGTCACCAGCTTTCCAAATTTGGAAGACCGCAATACTATGGTCCCGCTGGCGATAACAATGGATGAAAATGGAAGGCCAATAAGCGCACCCAACGATGAAAGAAAGGGGGCGTGGGTTCCTTGGTAGAATCCTATGAATACGTTTTCACCAACCAGTTCTGCCGATGGATAAAGATATGGCCTGGCAAGTGCCCACAGTATCAATGAACTAAATATTGCTGCCTCATATTGAACGAGCAACGGTTCTGCATAATCAATCGCCCAATCGGTGGCAGCAATCCAGCCAAACCACAAAAGAAATATTGCAAGCACCGATTGATCCCGCTGGCTTCCGCTTGATTCCAGCCCAACAATGGCGAGAAGCACCAACTCAATCTGCCATACAGTAAAATACTGCTCACTTGATAAATTGAGCAGATGAGCCAACGAAAGTTCTATGGCACATATCAGAATGGCAGCGAGAGCCATCATTTTCCTTTACCTTTTGGCTTAGGTTTGGGCTTAGGTTTGGCTTTCGGTTTAGGCTTCCGGGCATCGTTAGGTTTGCGTCCCATTTTATTAACTCCAATGTGAATTGTTGGTGGGGTCAATTGCCTGAGCTGTCGCCACATCGGCTGCGGCTTCAATCAGGTCAACAAGTGTGTCGAGCTTATCTCTTAGCGAATCAACGGCATCCTGAGCCGTCTCAAGAGCATCAAGGGCGTCGTCATCCGCTTGAGAGGATGTCCCTTTGATCTTTTTATGCATACGGCCCATTGCCTTGGTGACTTCGTAAAACTGGTGGATGGGGTCTATGCCGTGGATCGCGGTGGCCCGTACCTTGAACTCGTTTATTGCGGCGGCATTCTTTTCCGTTATGACATCTTCGAGCATCGCCGTGACAGTATGGTCGTGATCGTCAATCACAGCTTGCAACGCGGTTTCTTCTTGCGCTGTCAAGGCGACCTTAAGCCTGATAACCCCCTCGCCGTTTTCATCATCAATGCCAGCAATCTTTGCCGCAATGGACGGGGTTGTGATTTCGCCATAGATGGTGTCAAGGTTTACGGGTTTACCCATTTCGATAATCATTATCTTATCTCCGTTGCGGTCATTCTCGACGGCCTGGTCGTTGTTGCCTTGATGGTCCCCGTGCCCGCACTAGCCGACCACTGACCCTTGATAGTGTGTTCGCCAGCAGCCAATTCTGCGGTGTCACCACCCAAAGCGATAGCGTAGCTTTGGGCCGCCGTCGTCGCGTCAGCAGCAAGACCCGCCGTGCCAAAGATTAAGGTGGTGTTATCAATTTCGATATTAAACCGCATTTCCGCACCAGCACTATTGTTGGAAAATGTAAGCGGCCAATCAAATCTAACGGTAGCAGCTTCACCGAGAACAATGGATAACTCCATATCCGTTGCGTCCACAAGGGTCGTGCTTGCCGTGGTAAAGTTGCCTGCGGTTCTTATTGCCAAAGCATCCAATGGTCGTGCGTTGTATTTCGACCACACCCAACGCTTTTTCTCGGTATTGGCAAAGGTGCCTGGCGCTCCCGCATCCATGAAAACGATGCCGACATAAGTGCGGGTCGCGTCACCAGTTTTAATATCAATGCCATCAGCGCCAGCCGCGGGAACGGTAGTAGACAATTCAATCGTAGGCGTCCCGCCGTCATCAAAAAGGTAGCCATATAGAGTGTCCCCAGCCGTCAGGCCCGTATTGGCAAGCGTAGGCTCTGAGCTAATATCAAGCGGAGAACCGTTGACCGTAACGAACTTACCGCCAGCCATCATCAATTGGATTTCGGTTGTGCTGTTGTAGACAAGCTGGCAGTCGGTCTGCGCCACACCAGCTACGCTGTTGAATGTCACATCATCAGTCGTTTTTACATCTTGGTCCATGGCGAACAATTCATTATCGCCATTTCCAGTGTTAACTGTAGCGAACGCCACAGCATCTCCAGTTCCAAGGCCCAGATTGGTAGCAGATGCCGCAGGATCAGCAACACCAGACAAATTATTGGCACCAAGCAACGCATCAGCCATAGCCAACGAGGTTACGGCTTTTGTGTCGTCTGTCCCTGTGGCGACTTCTGATGCAATAGCTTTCGGCACAGTGACAGTGCCGGTTCCAGTAATAGGGCCACCTGTGGCAAGTCCTGCTGTTGCAACACTGGTCACGGTTCCATTGTTGTCGGCGGTCACAATCGGGACAGAAGCGGTTCCCGAAATGGTGATGCCAGTGCCACCCGTGATTGAAACAACAGCATCAAACGGAGGCCCCCAATTAATTGCGTCGCTTGTCGGATCATTGCCAAGATTATCGGCAGTTTGGGAAACATAGAAAAGATTGTCCGATCCTATAACCGTATTGCCAATTTGATAGGTGACATTTGTGTTCCAGACGTTGATAAACTGGATTTCCTGCCACTCAGTTGGCGTCGTTGTTGGATCATTGCCCAAATTGCCATTGGTGAATGAGAGATAAAATTTTCCATCGCTGCCTTGGACGATATCATTGGCGTTGTATACAACCGAAGGCACCCATTCTTCAAAGTTCCCGCCAATGTCGTCCCCGCCAGTTGGGTCAATATCCCAAAGCTGCACGTCATCGGCATCGGTAAGCTTCATTCTTGCTGTGCCGATCAAGAACACATTGGGCAGCCTGCCATCGCCGGTAAGAATGACAGGATGCGTGTTTTGAATGGTCATGTTCACATCTGCAAACGTGGCCTTGGGCGTGTCTGTGCCGCTTTCAAAATAATACATCTTGCCGCTTATGAGCGGATCGCCTGCACTATCCAAAAATTGCGGACGGGGGTTTATGTTTCTGCCCATTTTATTCAAGCTCCAATGCTACTGGCACGCCAAGTGCCGATACGATACCCGGAAAACTCTCACGCAATTTAGAAATCTGTTCAATGATTTCCGGCTTCGCCTTGATTGCTTTTCTCACAGCGCGCTCATCGGCGCCAGCGTTAATCACAAGGTTGCCAACGTCCCTGATGGCGGCAAGACCTGGGATGCTGCCAAACCGATTGACAAGGTCAAGAATAACCGCCGCCGATCCTTTGGGGGTAGCGCGCTCGGCTGGCGTTATGTCAAGCGCGGTCTGTCTCAGATTGTTCAGGGTATCCAAGGATGCCTCGTTGCCCCTAAACAATAATTCCAGCTTATCATCGCCAAACTTGTTCAGAAACTTGGCGAATTGGTTGCCGCCAATCGTTTCAATGCCTGCTGTTTTGCGTGATGGGGCTTTCAATCCCGCATCCAAAGCACCCAGAATGATAGATGCGCGAAGATCACCAACTGCTCTTGACCCGACTGAGCCGGAATCCTTGAGGCTTTGCAGGGTGCGTTGCAAGTTTTCAATCGGAGCCGTCGGCTTCAGCAATTCATTTGCAGCCTTGGATGCTTCGATCACAGGGGTGACGCCATCGCGCTTTGTGGCGATTAAGCGCCCGGTAATTGATTGAGGGGAAAACTCAGTTTTGATTGTCCGAACTGTGGCCCGAGCGGCCTTCAAGGTGCTGACAATGCTTTCATCGGTGATGCCTGCGGCCTGCACAGCATCATCAATCAGCCCAGCTTCATTATCAAGCGCATCACGGATGCCGCGAATGGCAACACCTGTGGCACCCGTTGTATCGGCCCTTTCAAGCTGGCCCAATGCCTGACGGAACTCATCAAAATTGCCAAGGGTGAGGGGAGTTACTTCGCCGCCATCCTTGACGAATTGTTCCAGGGCTTCGTCGCTTTTGTCGATGCCGAACTCAACAAGCAGATCCTTCACGCCTTCGATCTGACTCCCTGCAATTCTGGAAAGCCGACGGAGGGTTTTGCGATCGGGCAATGAATCCTCAATCGTATCCGTCAAAATGGGGAAGTTGGCAGCCTCCGGGGATGCGTCCGCGACTTCCTTGTAAAGCGCATTTTTTTGCGTAGTTAAAATCTTTTTTCTTCCCTCAAGTGCCGCCTTCAATGAGGTTCCGGTTTCCGATGGAACACCAAGGGAGTCGACCAGCACATTGACCTGGCGCTTGAATGCTTCGCTCTGTTCCAGTTTCAACTGTCTCAGGGGTTCGCCAGCTTCGCCCGTGGCCATAGATAGCGCCCGCTGTTCTGCGGTCTGGGCAGCCATGGTTTGCGAGATATCGCCTGCGGTGGCCGGGATGCCCTGAGCTTCAAAGCGCGCCTGCCGTGCCGCCTGTTCAGGCACAGTGCCGGGCGCCGCGCGGGAAAGGGTTTCCACCGCTTCTTTGGTCAGATCATCAAAATTGGTCCCCGTCTCGTCGAGCGCCGCCTGAAATTCAGGAGTGGGGGTTCCTTCGGGGGTGATGAGTTGACCTTTGGGGGCGCGGCCAAGCTTTTTGAACACCCGAGAGACAAGCCGGCCAAACGAAGGCAGCAAAGCTTCTGCCGATGCGCCTATAACGCCACCAATTCCTGCCCCGATAGCGGTCTCAACAGCTTCGGCGCCTTTGCCGCGTAGGATGATCCCGCCTTCGGTGATGCCAAGGCCCGCACCCACAAGCGCGCGACCAATAAAGGACGTCACCCCTGCGGCTGGGCCAATGGCTGCCAGTGGGACAAATGGGAGTGCCTCACCGACCACCTCGCCGATCGATGCAACAAAGAAATCATCCTCTAAGCTTTCAAGCCGTGCTTTATCTGCCGCAGCCGTTTCCGGGTCCAGCAAGCCAACTCCGCGTCCGATTGTGCGTAAGCCAACGCCGGCACCTTCCAAAAACTGGCCACCAACACTCGGCTGTGGCCTGAATGCTTGCCCGGCTTCCTCAACTCTGCGTAATTCGCCATCCCTAAAGGCAACGCTCTGGCCTGCTTGAATAGCATTTATGGCTGCCTGGGCCATGGCATCAGATATTGCACCGCTGGTCCGTAATTCATTGACTTGTGCAATATCCAGCCCGGTGTCTGGCTGGGCAGCCGTTTCTGGCTGAGCTGGGGTTTCAAGGATATCCTGCGGAGTTGTGAGGCCACGGCGGTTTGCCTCCGCGCGCAATTCTTCAGTCGTCGGCCCCGGTGCAAGGCCCCTACGTCGCGCTTCTGCCAAAAGTTCCTCTTGGGTTGCCATTATTGCCTCAATGCTTCCAGCAATTCTTCGTCGGTAAACTGATCGATGGGTTTATCCACGGAGGGTGGGGTGGTCTCCGCTTGGGTGCGCCGTCTTTGCACGATCCCGCCGATAGTCCCACCACCGGAAAGGAATATGACATCGTCTTCAAGTTCAGTTAAAAGCTTTGTCTGTGCAGCCCCTTTATCAGCCAACCAGCGATCCAGTGCTTCCGGCTGTAACCCAGTAGGCAATGCGGTATCCAAAGCCAATCTCAACTCACCGGCGGACAGTGCGCCAAATGTAGCCCCGCTGATTACCTCAAGGCCCAACTGGTTCATCAGGTTGGTAAGTTTGATCGATGCTTCCCTCAAATCAGGCAGGAATTTATCGATCGCACCCGTTTCCGCACCTTCTGCAAGAGCCTGTCGGGCCTTGCCAATGGTCAGCAAAGATTGGCGGATAGGGCCAATCTTTTTGAACATTTCACCAGAAACTCGGCTGGACTGCTTCACTTCGTCTGCTGCCGCTTTGGCTGCAGCCGTATCGCCTGCAATCGTAACTCCGAATTTGCGGCCTTTTTCAATTGCCTCGACCACATCATTCCCGCGCAATTCTGTCCCATCTGCAGCAAACACCCGGACCCCTTCGCTGGTGGATTGGATCACAGTGCCATCGGGCAAAATATCAGACGCCTTGACTACAATCGCGGCGTCTTCCGAGCCTGGGAGCGCATCAAAAATGCCCGCATCGACGGCCCGGTTGTCAATGGTTTGAAGACCCGAAATTAACGCCTCGGTTTCGCCGGCCTCGGCCATGGCAAGAAGCTGGGTTGATTGCGTGGCATCACCGCCGAGACGGTTTATTTCGCCGACACGGTTTCTGAGCAAATCAACAGCGCCCTTGGTGTCTCCGCCACGAAGAAGCCGAAGCGCGCCACGACTGTCCAGCAAAAATGCCTTCTTGCGTTCTGCGCTCAATTTTTCTTGTCGCTCTTGGGTAGCCACATCAAATTGCGGCAGACGCCCGCTGAGAGCCGCGCCAAACCTGCTGATCTTCTGCCCTGTTTCTGGTTCAAAAATTGGCATTTTACAAAGTCCCAAATGCGGTTATTAGCTGGCCAATATCTTCAACTCTTGATGGCGTCTGCTGAATGCCTGGAATGCCCGGAAGGCCCGCAATCTGCGAAGCCGAACCCGTCGAGATGTTGGCCAGAAGCGTTGCCAGTTGCTGCCCGCTCAAGCCTTGCTCACGCCCGGCGGCTGACAACAGGTTGGCGAGGTTCCCGCCCCCGGCGCCGAAGATATCAGCCAAGCCCTGGCCCTGTTGGGCAGCAAGATTGGCAAGGGCGCTTGTAGTGCCCCCAATCTGGCCCGCTATTTGCTCACCAGCGCGTGTTCGGCCACTTGCTAGGGTTTGGCCCGTCTGAAAGGCCAACTGGCCCACGTCGCGGCCCTCGCCGAACTCAAGGCCTGCCTGTTGGCCGGCTAACTGACCGCCCAATCCGGCAACTTGGCCCAATCGTCCGAATTGCTCACCAAAATCCTGTGCAGCCAAGCCAATGCCCTGTTCCTGCAATGCTGTGCGAACACGGCCACCACCTAAGCCACCGATAGCGGCCTCATTCCTCAACCGCGCCCTCTCGGCTGCATCTCGCAGGAATTGCTGACCGGGCGAGGCTGTAAATTCTTCAAAGGCTTGTGCCTGTGCCGGTGCGCCACCAGCGCCCG
>DAOVVL010000328.1 GCA_030637205.1 Thalassospiraceae bacterium
CGGTACATCGACCATGGCCGACGTGATTGAGCTGGCCGCGGTTAAACGCGCGTTTGGCGATGCGGTAAGTGATATTTCCATGTCGTCCACCAAATCGGCCGTCGGCCACCTGTTGGGTGCGGCCGGGGCAGTGGAAGCCATATTCTCGATCCTTGCGGTGAAGAACGGTGTGCTGCCGCCGACGCTAAATCTGCACACCCCCGATGATGGATGTGACATTGATTTAGTGCCGCTTGAAGCAAAAGAGCGCAAGGTAACCGCAGCACTTTCCAATTCGTTCGGTTTTGGCGGCACCAACGCCTCGCTTATTTTCAAGCAAGTGGACTGACGGGAACGCGCCCATGAAGCGCCTTCTGATCGCACTCATCATTTTTTCATTTTTAGGTTTTATTGCGGCCAGCACCGCGTGGTTGTGGCTGGGCACGGCGGTTTCGGCCCCCGGTCCGGGTCTTGTGGATCAACGCGTGGTGATAACGCCCGGTTCCAGCGTCAATTCCATCGCCAGAAAATTGCGCGAAGCCGGGATCATCAAAAGCGATCTGGTATTTCGCATCAAGGCGCGCCTAAGCAACGCCCATACCCAATTGCAAGCCGGTGAATACGACATTGGCGCCCACATCAGCATTGATGGCCTGATGACGTTACTCAAAAGCGGCAACACCGTGGTGCGCCGCCTGACCGTGCCCGAAGGTTTAAGGGTTCTCGATGTTCTCGAACGCGTGGCGCGGGCCGAAGGTTTAAAAGGCGATGTTGAACGGGTGCCCGGTGAAGGCCGCTTGCTTCCCGAAACGTACCACTATTCATGGGGGGATGGCCGCGATGATCTGGTGGCCCGCATGGAACTGGACATGGATGTGTTGTTGGGTGACTTGTGGGCAGGGCGCACTGACGACTTCCCCTTAAAAAATGCGCAACAGGTTTTGGTGCTGGCATCCATTGTGGAAAAGGAAACCAGCATTGCGTCTGAACGCGCCCACGTGGCGGCGGTGTTTTTAAACCGGCTCAAGCGTGGCATGCGCCTGCAATCGGACCCGACGGTGGTATATGCCATTACGCGCGGCTTGGCTGAGCTGGGCCGCAGCCTGACACGCCAGGACCTTGGATTTGACAGCCCCTATAATACGTATCGGATCAAAGGCTTGCCGCCCGAACCCATTGCCAATCCGGGGCGCGCTGCCATTCAGGCAGTGATGAAGCCGCTGGTTACGCGTGATCTGTATTTTGTAGCAGACGGCAAGGGCGGCCATGTGTTTGCCCGAACGCTGGCTGAGCATAATAAAAACGTGAGCGCATGGCGCCGCGCCCAGCGCAAAGCTGGAAGCAAACCGAACTAAAGGCTATAAGGGAAACGCCCGCTAATTGGGGCGGTGGGAGAATACGAGCTTTGAAAATTTCTTCAATGACCGGATTTGCGCGCAGCGATGGCAGTTCGCCCGATTGCGTGTGGGGCTGGGAAGTTAAAAGCGTCAACGGCAAGGGGCTGGATGTTCGCCTGCGGTTGCCGCGCGGCTTTGATTTTCTTGAAGCTAAGGTACGCGAAGCGTTCACCAAGCGATTTACACGCGGCAACCTGCAGGTCAATCTGGATCTTACGTGGAACGAGCAGGGCGGCGGTATAGCCGTGAACGATCAGGCGCTTAGCAGCGTTTTGGACGCCATTTCAGATCTGCAACACCGCGACGCCAACTTTGCGCCTGCATCGCCGGATGGTGTCTTGGCCCTGCGCGGTGTGCTGGAAACAGCAGATAGTGAAGTCAGCGATGAACAACGCCAAGCCTTGGCGGACGATCTTCTGGCTGGGCTGGACCGGGTGCTGGACCAACTGGAACAGGCCCGCGACGCAGAAGGCGCGCGTTTGGGTACGGTGTTGCTTGGCCAGCTCGAAACCATTGAACGCCTGAGCGTTGAGGCGGCCCAACTGGCCGCCACCCAACCAGATTCCATTCGCGCAAAACTGAAAGAACAGATTGAAACCCTGATGGCCGATGTGAAGGGGCTTGATGAAACGCGCCTTCATCAGGAAGCGGCCCTATTAATGACCAAGGCCGATGTGCGCGAAGAACTGGACCGCCTGAAAGCCCACGGCGCGGCTGCGCGCGATCTTCTGGCCGATGATGGGGCGATTGGCCGCAGACTGGATTTTCTTTGTCAGGAATTTAACCGTGAAGCGAATACACTGTGTTCGAAATCGGCAGACGTTGAGCTAACGCGCATCGGGCTTGAAATGAAAGCCGTGATCGAACAATTCCGGGAACAGGTGCAAAACATTGAGTGATCCAAACAACATCCAACGCCGTGGCCTGATGTTAGTGCTTTCTTCGCCTTCGGGGGCCGGCAAGACAACCATTTCGCGCGAACTGTTAAGCCGCGAGGAAAATCTTTCCATGTCGGTTTCCGCGACCACGCGCGCGCCGCGTTCCGGCGAAGAGGATGGCAAGGATTATTATTTTATTTCCAAGGAAAAGTTTCAGCAAATGGTGACGGCGGATGAGTTTTTGGAACACGCCACCGTGTTCGATAATTCATACGGCACACCGCGCGGCCCGGTCGAAGAAACGCTGGCGTCTGGGCGTGATGTTTTATTCGATGTGGATTGGCAGGGCACCCAGAAATTGCGCGAAAAGGCACACGCCGATCTGGTCAGTATTTTCATCTTGCCGCCATCCAAGGAAGAATTGGGCCGCCGCCTGCAATCGCGCGCACAAGACCCGC
>DAOVVL010000025.1 GCA_030637205.1 Thalassospiraceae bacterium
CCACATTCCCATGCGCGAAATGAAATGGGCGCGCAAATGGGTCAAGGGCGAACGCCTTGGCCCGGTGGTTCACCGACCCGCAGATGTTTTGGTTCCCGGTGACGTGGTGTTGGTCGAAAGCGTCAGCAGCTACACCACGGGTAAAGACAAAAACATCAAAACCGTTGAATACCCGCCCGCGACGTTCTCGCTGCGCCAAATTCCGGAAATTCAGGGCGCGCTGGTGGCGCTGGACCCGCACACCGGGCGCGTCAAGGCCATGGTCGGCGGGTTCGATTACGCCATGAGCCAGTTTAATCGCGCAACGCAGGCCTTGCGTCAGCCGGGATCGGCGTTCAAGCCGTTTGTATATCTGGCCGCCCTTGATGCGGGCTTTACGCCATCAACCCTTATTCTCGATGCCCCGTTTGTGATCGATCAGGGACCGGGGCTGCCCAAGTGGCGGCCCGCCAACTATACCAACAAGTTTTACGGGCCATCGACCATGCGCCTTGGCATTGAAAAATCGCGCAACCTGATGACGGTGCGTTTGGCGCAAACCGTGGGCATGGAAAAAATTATCGACTACGCCGACCGTTTTGGCATCAACCACAAACTGCCGACACAACTATCCATGGCCTTAGGCGCGGGCGAAACGTCGCTGCTGCGCCTGACCACGGCATACGCCATGTTGGTGAACGGCGGCAAAAAGATCACCCCGACCTTTATTGATCGCATTCAGGACCGCAACGGCCGCAATCAGTTCCGTCACGACACGCGGATATGTAACAATTGCGAAGCGGTTTCGTGGACCGGACAGGAAGTTCCGCAAATTCCGGACGTGCGCCCCCAGGCTACCGACAGCGCCAGCGCCTATCAGATGGTTTCCATGCTGGAAGGCGTGGTCGAACGCGGAACCGGCAGGCGTGTTCGCGATGTGGGTAAACCGCTGGCGGGCAAAACCGGCACCACCAACGATGCAATCGATGCATGGTTTCTGGGCTTTGCCCCCGATCTGGCGCTGGGCGTGTTTACCGGTTTTGATGACCCGCGCTCGCTCGGCCCCCGTGAACAGGGTGCCTCCGTGGCGTCACCGATCTTTCGCGACTTCATGAGCGAGGCGCTGGCCGGCGCACCGCCGACCCCGTTTCGCATACCGCCGGGCATCCGCATGGTGCGGGTCAATTCGACCACCGGCCTTCCGGCCCTGCCCGGTGAAAGAAACGTGATCTGGGAAGCCTTCAAGCCGGGCACCATCCCGGTTCAGCAGTCACAGGTGTTGGGCGCCGAAGAAGAAGATGCCGGAACCCCCAGTGGCGGAACCGGCGGCCTTTACTAAGGGCCATTTTGCGGATAAAAACGCAGCAACATTAGTCACGCAACTTTCAATACAGAGCACAGTCCCATGCGCGCCGAGATCGAAGCCACCACGCAAGCCATCAAACAGTCGTTGGAACTGTTGAGGAGGCATCTTTGACTACGACAATGCGTGCCTGCGCCTTGACGAGCTGAACGCGCTCGCCGAAGACCCCGACTTGTGGAACGATTCCGATAAAGCCCAAACCTTGATGAAAGAGCGCACGCGATTAGGTGCCCAAATCAAGGAAATAGATACCCTTGCGAGCGATCTGGCCGATAGCGTTGAGCTGATTGAGATGGGCGAGGCCGAAGGCGACGCGGATATCGTCAAGGAAGCCGAGGCCACCTTGGAAGCCGCGCGCAAGATTGCCGCTAAAGCCGAGGTCCAGACGCTGCTATCGGGTGAAGCCGATGCCAACAATTGTTATTTTGAAGTTCACGCCGGGGCCGGTGGCACCGAAGCGCAGGACTGGGCTGAAATGCTGACCCGCATGTATGTGCGTTGGGGTGAAGCGCATGGCTATAAGGTTGAGTGGTTGGAAGAAAGTTCCGGTGAAGAAGCCGGAATCAAGTCGGCCACCATCAAACTTTCAGGCGACAATGCTTACGGCTGGATGAAAACCGAAAGCGGGGTGCATCGGTTGGTGCGCATTTCGCCATACGATTCATCCGCGCGCCGCCATACCAGCTTTACATCCGTTTGGGTTTATCCGGAAATTGACGACAATATCGAAGTCGAGATTCTGGATAAAGACCTGCGCATCGACACCTACCGCGCATCGGGCGCGGGTGGTCAGCACGTCAACAAAACCGATAGCGCCATTCGCATTACCCACCAACCGACCGGTATTGTGGTGCAGTGCCAGAACGATCGCTCGCAACACAAAAACCGCGCAGCCGCCATGAAAATGTTGAAAGCGCGCCTTTACGAAGCCGAACTGCAACGCCGCGAAGAAGCCTCACAGGCCGAACACGCCGCCAAAACCGATATCGGCTGGGGCCACCAGATCAGATCGTACGTTTTGCAGCCCTATCAAATGGTCAAGGATTTGCGCACCAACGTTGAAACGTCCAACACTTCTGCGGTGCTGGATGGCGATCTGGATCAATTCATGGAAGCGGCGCTGGCGCACCGGGTTAAGGGCGGCGAAGCGCAGGGCGATTAACGCACCAGAATTTCCTTAAACAACACCGCTGAAATACGGCTGGGTGAAATGGCGATGTTGAGAATATCGGTCATTTTTACCCGCAGCTTTTTAGTGCCGGCATCCCCGGTCAAATCTTTAACCGTTTGCGTGCGCAGGAAAGTTTGCGCCGCATCCAGAACCTGCACTTGCCTAGCGATCAGCGTGGGCAAATCTTTTTCTTCAAGTTCAATTGTCATAATAAAACGGATGAACGGGCGCTTGCGCACTTTGCTCGGTTTCAGATCCACCGTCATTAACGGCAATTCGTGAAACACCGTCACGCCGGGCAGCTTTAAGGTGGCGATGGGGGTTCCCGACAGGGAATTGGAAATGGCTTCGCCGGCGCCGGACATAAAGCCATACACACCGCCGCCGATGATGGCCAACGTCATCACGCCAGCAATAATAATTTTGAGTTTATCGCGCAGGGTGCTGACCAGCCCGCCGCTTTCAACGGCTTCAGGGTCTGCGGCGCCATCTGTGTCTTCAGCGCCTTCCTCCACTGCACCCGCTTCGCCTTCGGCGGAGGGTTCTTCTGTGGCTTGTTCGTCGTCGCTCATCGCGGCCTCGTTTTTTTGACTACCCCATTTTTCTAGCCTTGGGCGCGATCATTGGCAAGGCTGCCAAGGTGGTGCGAAAAGGTGTGAGATTTAATAATCGTAGTATTCGCGCGCCATTTTGGCCTGTTTGCGCAGATCATGGGCGAACGGCGCTTTCAACTGGCCTTTATAGCGATCAGCCACAAGCCCATGAAAATGCGCCACCGGATTAAGCCCACGGCTAGCGCAAACGTGTTCAAACCAGCGCACCCCGGCGGCCACGTGGGCGATCTCATCAAAGGCGATTTCATCTAAAATGGCGGCGGTTTTCTCATCACCCGACGCGCGAAAGCGATCTGCCGCGTGGGGCGCGGTATCGAGGCCGCGCGCTTCCAGCACCATGGGCACCAACGCCAAGCGCGCCAACACATCATCGGCCGTTTTCAGGGCTGCTTCCCACAGGCCGTCGTGGGCCGGAAGGTCGCCATAGGCGGCCCCCAGTTCAGTCAATCGATCTTCAAGCATTTGAAAATGGCGCGCCTCTTCAACGGCCACCTGCACCCAGTCGGAAAAGTAAGCGCGCGGCAAATCTTCACCTGCAAACCGTGCAATTGCATCCCACGCCAGATCAATGGCGTTCAATTCGATATGTGCAATGGCATGGATCAACGCCACGCGGCCTTTTTCACCGGTGGAACGCCGTGGCATTTGGTCGGGTGGTTTAAGCTTTGGGCGCGCGGGGCGTGCGGGGCGATCAGGCAATATGTCAGCGATACCGACATCTTTGATGCTTCCCGACGCCCAGGCCCCAGAAAATTTCTTGCTCAGGCGGACTTTTTCTTGCGGGTCGGCTTGCAACAAAACCTGGGTTGCGGCGCTACAAAGGTTCAGGGGCAGATCGCTCACGGGGTTTTGCCCTGTGGCGCCGCCGCCTTGGCAGGGGCATCGATGGTTTTGCTAAATAGTGCCGATACCCAGTGGGCCGTATTCTTCATTTTTTTCTCTAGTTCCGCCATGCTTTCAACGCCGCCAATGGCGCAAAAAATACGTTTCAGGCTTTCCGGCATTTCGTATTCGTGCTGGTTTCGAAGATCGTGAACCACGGTCAGGCGCACCAATCCTTGTATCGATTGCCACAGGTCCAACGCCTGGATCAACTGATCTGCGGTGGTTGCGTCCAGCACACCTGCTTGTTTCAGGTTGCCAAGGGCCACGCGCGTATTGGCCGACAGAATTTCGGGATGCTCAAACGCGTTTAACAATTGCAGGTACTGAGCGAGAAATTCAATATCCACCATGCCGCCGGGATAATGTTTAATCGCCCACGGCGTATCGGTTTCATGTTCTTTGCGGATGCGCGCACGCATGTCGGAAACATCAACAGCCAGTTTGTCGGCGTCGCGTTTTTCCTTCAGCACTTCACAGATCACCGCTTCGCAGCGTTTTTGTAACGCCGGCGGGCCGGAAACGGCGCGCGCACGGGTCAGCGCCATGTGCTCCCACGTCCAGGCTTCGTTTTTCTGGTAAGCCTCGAAACTCTCAACGGTGCTGGCGATGGGGCCGGACGCGCCCGAAGGCCGCAACCGCATATCGACCTCGTAAAGCGCGCCTTCGGCGGTGGGGGCGCTGAGCGCATTGATCAGGCGTTGGCTAAGCCGTGCAAAATACTGGCTGGGGGCAAGGGGTTTGGCGCCGTCTGATTGTTCAGCGGATGCATCAAAATCATAAATGAAGATGAGGTCCAGATCCGACGTCGGCGTTTTTTCGCGCCCGCCGTACTTGCCAAAGGCCACCACGGCCAAGCCGCCACCGGGCACCAAGCCGTGTTTGATGGCAAACTCGGCTTCGACGCGCGGTTGCAGGGCTGAGATCAACGCATCGGCAATGTTTGAAAGCGCCAGTTGCGATTCGCGCTCGTTCAGTGTTGTTTTTAACACCTGCAGCCCGATTTGAAACTTGCGGTCCTTGGACCAGCGCCGGGTGATGTCCAGGGCTTCTTCAAGACACGTGGCGTCTTCAAGCGCGCGGTTTAAGTCTTTGTCCAACGCATCCACATCGGGCGGGGGGGCGTAAAAGTCAGGACTTAAGACAGCATCCAGAACACTTGCCTTTTGCGCCAGGTGTTCGGCCAACCGGGGCGCGGTGCCCATGATGTCGGCCAGTGTGTTGAGCAGGCCGGGGTTGGCCTGAAACATGGAAAACAGCTGAACGCCCGCAGGCAGTTGGGAGATGAACCGATCAAAGCGGATAAAGGCGCTGTCGGGTTCCGGGGTTCGGCCAAACGCGCTTAGGATTGTCGGCATTAGTTCGGTCAACAACTGGCGTGCGCGGGTCGATCGTGTTGAACGATAGCGCGCATGATGCCAGCCGCGCACCGTGCTATCGACCGCCTGAACATTTTTAAAGCCAAGTTCCTGCAGCGTTTTGAGCGTATCGGGGTCACTTTCGCTGCCGGTAAATACCAGATTGCCGCGCGCATCGCCGTTTGAAAACAGCGACGGCGCATCTTCAAACAGGTGCGCATAAAGCGCCTCTACCGTTTGCAGGGTGGCAATGATTTTTTCGGAAAATGCGGCCCCGTTCTCAAAGCCCAGAAATATGGCAAGGCTTTCAATTTTCTCTTCATCTTCTGGAAGCGAATGGGTTTGTTCGTCGTTGATCATTTGCAGGCGGTGTTCGACTTTGCGCAAAAACCGGTACGCCTCGATCAGCGCATTGGCGTCTTCAAGCTTGATGTGTCCGGCTTCGGCCAGCGCCAGCAGCGATGGCTGGGTCGGTGCGGTGCGCAGGTCGCGATTGCGCCCGCCCCAGATCAGTTGTTGGGTCTGGGCATAAAACTCGATCTCGCGGATGCCGCCGCGCCCCAGCTTTACGTTGTGGCCCAACAGCTCAATGGTGGCGCTGCCGCGGTGTGCGTTGATCTGGCGCTTGATCGAATGAATGTCTTCGATGGCGTCAAAATCGAGGCTTTTGCGCCAAACGAACGGCTTTAGCGATGCAATGAACGCTTCGCCCGCGCCTAAGTCACCGGCGATGGGCCTGGCCTTGATCATGGCGGCGCGTTCCCAGTTCTGTCCGATGGACTCGTAATACGTTTCAGCCGCCAGCGTTGAGATGGCGGGCGGCGTCGATCCGGGATCGGGGCGCAGGCGAAGATCGGTGCGAAACACGTATCCATCGCGGGTGCGGTCATCGAGAATATTCACCAGTTTGCGCGCCAGACGCACAAAATGATTTTGCAGGTCCTCGGGTGTGTCCGTATCAATACGCTCCGCATCAAACAAGATGATGATGTCGATATCGCTGGAATAATTCAGCTCATGCCCGCCCAGTTTGCCCAAACCCAATATCACCAGGCCAGAGCCTTTTTCAGGGTCCAAGGGGTCGTCTGGGCGAAACGCGCCTTTTTCAGCCAGTGCGCCGAGTAGGTGGCGGCACGCGGCGCTGACGGCGGCGTCGGCAAAATCGCTGAGCATCCCCGTAACCTTGTCCAGATCCCAAATGCCGGCCACATCGCCCGCGGCGGCGGTCAGCTGGCAGCGGCGCTTCAAGATGCGAAGGTGGCGTTTTAATGCGGCCTCATCGCGGGGTTTGGGTGGGGATTTAGCATCGGATTTAGCATCGGATTCAGCATCGGATGTGGCGGCGGCTGCAACGGCGTCCAGTATCTGTTTGCGGCAGAAATCAGGGCCTTTTTCAAACAAATCGCGGGCAAATTCAGGGTCGCTGTGGATGCACTGGGCAAGGAACGGGCTGTTGCCAAAAAGCGAGCTTGCCAACGCGCCCGCCGCCGGGTCCTTGGCAAGGTTTGCCGCAAAGCCCGCCAGCGCGTCGTTATCCGCCACGCGCTCACACAGGTGTTCCCACCCCAGCCGTGCCTGTTGAGTATCGGCGGGTTTGGGTATCTGCTTGGGGTCAAAGGAAAAAAAGGGCATATTCTATCCGTCTGTTTTCACTTAAAACTACCTCCACGAGATCATCTGGCCTAAAGGATGCCTCGGGAGCTAGGAGGAAGTCCACTGTTCAAGCGAACGCTTAGAGCGTCTATTCAGATCATCGGCGGTCTTGGTGTCGGTCTGTTCATCGCCGTGCTGCTGGTGACGTGGCGGCTCAGCTCTGGGCCGGTATCGCTGACCTTCCTCACCCCCATCATTGAGCGATCCTTAAACGAACTTCACGATGGCTCTTTTAACATCAGCCTTGAAGATACCATTCTTGCGTGGGCGGGGTGGGAAAGAACGCTGGATATTCGCGTGGTCAACATGCGCGTCAAGCTGCCCGAAGGCAGCCAGATTGCGCTGGTCCCCGAAGTATCCGTTTCGTTTAGTGCCAAGGCGCTGCTTGAAGGTTCGCTGGCGCCGCGCAGCATCGAACTGTTTGGTCCTGACATTGTGGTGGTTCGTAACCGACAGGGCCAGTTCGCGGTTGGACTGGAAAGCGAGGTCGAAGGATCAGACCTGTTTATCGCGCGTCTGGTGGGTGCGATGATGCAAGCCCCCGATGTTGAAAACCCCATGACCTATCTTTCGCGCATAAACGTGGTTGCTGCGCGAATGACCTATGTCGATACCGCGTTGGGCGCCAGTTGGCATGCCCCCAGTGGCGATGCGCAACTTCGCCGCGTCGATGGCGGGCTGGATGCTGAGTTTAGTTTAGGCTTGGAAGTCGGGCGCGAAACGGCGGATTTATCCATTATCGGCACCTTTGATCAACAGTCCCAAAGGATTGATCTGGGCATCAGTTTTGATGCGCTAACGCCATCAAGCTTTGCCAAGCTATCGCCCAAACTGGAAATGTTATCTGCCGTTGATCTTCCGGTATCGGGAACGTTGACCCTTTCCATGCTTCCCAACGGCCAAGTCGAAGGTTTTGGTTTTGATCTTGAAGGCAAGGCCGGGCATTTGTCGTTTCCGGTGCCCATGGCATCTGAAATGGGATTGCTGCCGTGGGCGCAACGTCTGGAAGTCACCAGCGTTGTCGCGGCAGGGCGCTTTGAAGGCGAGACCGATCATCTGGAACTGGACAATCTGGAAATTCGTTTAGACAAAGATGAAACGCTTTATCTGCCCTCGCCGATCAATCACGCATTGCCGGTCAACGCCATCACCGGTGCGGGCCGTGTCATCGGTTCGGACCGACGCATGGAAATTGATCATCTGGAACTTGATCTGGGTGACGCGGTTGCCAACGTGCGCGCCAAGGTCAACGGGTTTGGCGTGCCGGTCGAAGGCGCAAAGCCGGCGCCGATGTCGTTGGGGCTGACGGGCAGCCTGAAAAACATGCCGTTTGACCGCCTGGATCGTTATTGGCCTTCGATGCTGGCACCTGAGGTGCGCGCCTGGGTTCTGGCAAACGTTTCAGACGGCTATTCGCCCAAATCAGAAGTGGTGCTGACACTGATGTCAGACGAGCAGGGCATTCATATCGAACAATTGGAAGGCACCGTTGAGGGCCGCGATGTGAGCGTGGATTATCTGGCCCCCATGCCCAAGGCCAGACGCATGAACGCCACTGCCACATTTGATCGCGACAGTTTTGACATCAAGGTGGACCGTTTTGAAAATGAAAGTGGCATGACACTGGAAAGTGGCGATGTTCACCTCACCAAACTCGATAGCGACGTGCCAGAGGCTGCATTCCTTTTAAACCTTCAAGGCCCGATCCCGGCGGCGCTGACGTTGCTTGAAAACGAGCCGTTTAATTTCTCAAACGCGGTCGGTCTTTCCCCGCAAAGCACCAAAGGCACAGCGGCGATCCGTTTGAAAATTGATTTCCCTTTTGTTGATGATCTTTCATTGGCCGATGTAACCGCCAGCGCCGAAGCCGATCTGGTTGATGCCGAGTTCAAGGAAATCCTGTTTGGCCGCGATATGATCAACGGCAATCTAAAACTGGTGGTCGATAAGTTTGCGCTCAACGCTTCGGGTACCGGGCAACTGGGTGGCGTTCCGGTGGGCCTGTTGTGGCGCCACGATTATGGCGAAGACGCCCTGTTTCGCGACAAGTACGAGCTGACCGGAATTATCCATGACGTTTTGGGCATGAGCGATATCGGCATCGAGGTGCCCGAATTGATTGGGCGTTACATCGGCGGCGGGGCCGAAGCCAACGTCAGCTACACCGTGTTTGGTGATGACCGACGATCGCTTTCGGCGCGCATTGATTTAACCAAAATCGCGCTGGCGATCCCCGAACTGGGCTGGTCCAAGGTGCCGGGCGTGCCCGGCCAGGCTGTGCTGGAACTGCGCATGAAGGGCGATAGCCCGGTTTCTATCCCGTCGTTTGAGATCAGCGCGCCGGATATGGACATTGGCGGATCGGTCAGTTTTCGCGACGACGGCGAACTTGAAATTATCAAACTGGACCGCGTGATCAGCCGTCGCACTTCCGTGGCCGGATCCCTGATCCCCCATGATGACGGAACGTGGGAAGTATCGCTGATCGGTGATGAGTTCGATGCAACCTTGCTGTGGGATGATTTCTTAGGCCTTCGCGACGTGTCGCCCGAAAGCGAGCTGGATGAAACGTCTTTCGCTTTTTCCGGTGCTGCGGATTTCAAAAAACTGTGGTTTGGCAAAAACCGCGTGGTGGAAGACTTCATTGGCACCGTCTATCGACGCGGCAAGCTGTGGAAAAAGATCGACATGGAGGCCCGCGTCACAGAAACCGATACCATTAATTTCCGCCTGGAAACTTATGAAAACCGAAATGAACGCCGGCTTGGCATTCTTTCGAACAATGCCGGCGCAGCACTTCGGGCGCTGGACATCTACGATCTGGTGGTCGGCGGCAAACTTCGCATGGAAGCCATCTATCGCGGCATGAATATCAATTCACCCTTGGCGGGAACCCTGACGGTATACGATTATTCGCTGACCAAGGCCCCGGCACTGGCCAATCTGGTGGGGGTCATGTCGTTGACCGGGGTCGGCGATGCGCTGCGCGGCAAAGGTCTCAGCTTTGATATTCTTGAAGTTCCCTTCACCTTGAATAAAGGTGTGCTGGGCATGACCGAGGCCCGAACGTCCGGTGTATCCATCGGCATCACGGCCACCGGTACTGTCGACCTTCAGGGCAAGAAGCTGGATATCGTAGGAACGCTGGTGCCGGCTTACGGCATCAATGCACTGCTGGGCGAAATTCCGATAATCGGCACCATCCTTTCCGGCCCTGAAAAAGGCAGCGGAATTTTTGCCGCAACGTATTCGATGAAAAGCAAGGGCGATGATGTGGAGATCAAATTCAATCCCCTGTCGGCCCTGGCACCCGGAGTGCTGCGTGGAATCTTCAGCGGCAGTGCCCGTGAACAGGAAATTGAGGCGGGTAGGGCTAAAAGCCCGGCGGCGAAGTAGCTGACTATTTAAATCGCGCGCAACTTAAATAACACGAAGAAGCGCGTGGCGTTTTTTGCCAGCCGATAACTTGATTACGCCGTCATCGTTCAGATCACCGGACGTTACCGGGGCGGTTTCCGATTTGATCTGTTGATCGTTGATACGGCCACCGCCGCCCTTGATCATGCGACGCGCATCGCCGTTACTGGTGCATAGCCCGGCCCGGCATAACGCTTCAAAGGCCGGAATGCCCGCATCGAGATCTGCGCGCGCTACATCAAAGCTCGGCAGCTCGTCTCCCAGCGTTCCTTCTTCGAAAGTTTTGCGCGCACTTTCTGCGGCCGCCTTTGCAGCCTCGATACCATGCGCCATCTTGGTTGCTTCAAACGCCAGCACTTTTTTGGCATCGTTGATGTCAGCGCCTTCAAGTTTTTCAAGGCGCGCGATTTCATCCATGCTTAATTCGGTGAACAGTTTCAAAAACCGGCCCACGTCACCATCTTCGGTGTTGCGCCAGTATTGCCAATAATCGTAAGTCGATAGTTGTTCAGCGTTCAGCCACACCGCGCCTGCGGCGGTCTTGCCCATTTTGGCGCCTGATGCTGTGGTCAGCAGGGGCGTGGTGAGCCCAAACACTTCTTTTGCATCCACACGGCGCGCCAGCTCCACCCCGTTCACGATATTGCCCCACTGATCGGATCCGCCCATTTGTAATTTACATTCATTGCGCCGGTTCAGTTCCAGAAAATCGTATGCCTGAAGGATCATGTAATTGAATTCAAGAAACGAAAGTGTCTGTTCGCGTTCAAGGCGCAGCTTCACACTGTCAAACGAAAGCATCCGGTTGACCGAAAAATGCTGGCCGAAGTCACGCAGGAATTCGATGTAGTTGAGTTCTTTCAGCCAGTCGGCATTATTCACCATCACCGCATCGGTGGGGCCGTCGCCAAATGTGAGAAAGCGCGAAAACACTTCCTTGATCGATGCCATGTTTTGATTGATGCCGTCTTCGGTGATCAACTGGCGACTTTCGTCCTTGCCTGATGGATCGCCGACCAAGCTTGTTCCACCACCCATCAGCACAATCGGCTTGTGCCCGGTTTGCTGCAGGATGCGCAACAGCATGATCGGCAACAACGATCCCACATGCAGGCTGGGGGCGGTGCAATCAAAACCAATGTAGGCCGTCACGATAGAGCCATCGGCAAGGCTGTCGAGCGCATCAAGATCGGTACACTGGTGCATATAGCCGCGCTCAAAAACGGTGCGCAGGAAATCTGATTTAGGCGTGCTCATAATTATTCTGGCCTAAGCTCTCAAAAAGGGTTTCTTGCATGCTGGGCGCGGTATTAGCACAATGGCCCCACATCCACAACGTAACCTGCCCACTTGGGGGCGGGGAAGCAAGAAAGTGAGGCCATGGCGGAAAGTGGCACAGACCAAGGCTTACGGCTCGCCATCGGGTTGATGAGCGGCACCTCGTTAGATGCCATAGATGTGGCGGCGATTCGCACCGACGGCGTCCACGCGGTCCAGTTCGGCCCGGCGTTGAGCATTCCCTATGCAGACGACTTTCGCGAACGCCTGCGGTGCCTTTTGGGGGCGCACGGCGCCAACGCACCTGAACTGGGTGCCATCGAAGCAGAGCTGACCGAACTTCACGCAAATGCGGTGCGCCGGTTTTTAGCGAGCTCTGATCTGGACGCGGCTGATGTCGATGTGATCGGCTTTCACGGCCACACCATCTTTCACGACCCGGCCAACGCCATCACGCGGCAAATCGGCGACGGGCAAAGCCTGGCCGATCAACTGGGCATTGATGTGGTGGCCGATTTCAGATCCGCCGACGTTGGTGCCGGGGGCCAGGGCGCGCCGCTGGTGCCGGTTTATCACCAAACCCTGGCGCGTGGCACGCCGGGCCTGGACGTGCCCTTGTGTGTATTGAATTTGGGTGGCATTGCAAACGTGACGTGGATTGGGCCAGAGACGGACGACTTGCTGGCGTTTGATAGTTCGCCGTGCAATGCGTTGTTGGATGACTGGGTGCGTCAAA